>CAJWOB010000270.1 GCA_913043885.1 uncultured Spirochaetaceae bacterium
CCAGAACCCGAACCCGAACCCGAGCCAGAGCCAGAGCCAGAACCGGAGCCGGAGCCGGAGCCGGAGCCGGAGCCGGAGCCGGAGCCGCCCGCCGCACTCACCGAAGGTGAGCTGAACGCGGCACGGGTGGCCATTGCGCGGGCCGAAGAGGCGGAAGCGCACTTCTACGATCCGGCCAATCTGTCTATCGCTCGCCGGCGACTCAGGCAGGCGGAGGCCCTGCGCGAGTCGGATCCGGAGCGGGCGCGCGATGCGGTGGCAGCATCCAAAGCCGCCGCCGATAACGCATACGATCGCTCGGTGCGCCTGGCGGCGCAGCGGCTCAGCCTGCTTATGGACGACCGCCTCGAGCAACTCCGCGAAATCGAGGCGAACAACTTCGCGCCCGAGGAGTACGCGGCTTCCGTTGCGGCGATAGCGCTGGCGAGGGAGCTGCACGGCGACGGCGAGCTGTTACGTGCGCGCGATACCGCGGTTGCGGTCATCCGCGAGATGCAGCTACTGCGCGCGGCGCTGGAAGAGCAGCTCACCAGGGTAACCGGCCTCCGCCGCGACACCGAGGATCTCATCGACGAGGCACAGGCGGCAGAGGCGTATCTGCACGCTCCCGACGAGTTCGCGCAATTGAATGCGCTATATCTGGGCGGTGTCGAGGAGCTGCAGGCCTACGATCTGGACGAGGCCGAGCGCCTGTTTGGTGCCGCGCGCGAGGTCGGCAGCGACGCTCTGATTGCGGCGCAACGTGAACAGGAGTCGGTGGAAGAAGACGAGGTCGACGCGCTCATGATGGAGGTCATGCGCAAGCTGGAAGCGGCCTCGCTCATGACCATCGTCACCGACGACGGGCAGGTAATCGGCCCGCAGCCGTGGCGAGGCGACGCCGAGTTGGAAGGGGAGGGCAGCAGCTCGGCCGACAACGACACGTCAGCCCTGTCGCTGCCAGACGACGGCGTGGCGGTGCTCGGACAGTCGGCACAGGACAACCTCCTGGTGCAGGCCCAGGAGTTGTGGCGACTGGGCGTCGCCGAACGGCAGGCCGGCAACCTGCGGCGGGCGCTGGAGTACTTCCAAGAGGCCGAGCGCTACGTCGACGCCTACCAGGCATACGCGGTGCAGGGGGTGTACACGGTGCGCCTCATCCCCGAGCGGCGGGACGCGTTGTGGCGTATCGCCGAGTACGACTTCATCTATGGCGACCCGTTCCTGTGGCCGAAGATATGGCGCCGCAACCGCCGCCTCATACAGAATCCGGATCTCATCTACCCCGGCTGGCAACTGATCATCCCGCCGCGCTGAGCCCAGCCGTGCCTCGCCGCGACCGCGCTCGTCCGGCGGAGGTGTGCCTGGTGCTCACCGGCAGCACGCACCGGGAGAACTTGCAGGCGCTCGCGTCGTTCCGCGGCGCGGCCACTCTGGTGGAGCTGCGAGCCGACTTCCTGTCCCGCGCGGAGCAATCCGGTGTCGCCAGATTTGCCGCTGTTTGCCCCCTCCCCGCGATCCTGACGGTGCGGCGGGCGAGGGATGGCGGCTGGTTCACCGGGTCGGAGAACGAGCGCATGGCGCTCCTGCGTCGCGGTCTGAGCGGGGCGTTCGCGTACGTCGATCTGGAGAACGATCTGCCGCCCACTGCAGTGGCCGTGCCGGGGAGGACGCAAATCATCCGCTCCTACCACCACGTCACCGCCACGCCCCACGACCTGACGATGCAGGCCGCCGCCTGCTGCCGACATCCCGCCGAGATTCCGAAGCTGGCAGTACGCCCGCGGAGCGTGGCGGACCTCGAACAGGTGGTGGCGTTGGGACAACGCATCAGACGTCCCCACATCGTCATAGCCACCGGCGACTACGGGATTGCCACTCGGCTGCTTGCGCAGCGCCTCGGCTCGATGCTGACCTTCAGCTCCCCGCCCACCCGCCAGGGCGCAGCCGGCCACATGACCCCCACCGAGCTGACCCACTCGTACGGTGTGCCGCGGGTTAGCGAGACCACGCTGGTCAACGCCATCGTCGGTTGCCCGGTTGCCCACAGTCGCTCGCCGCGCATCCACAACGCCGGCTACCGGTCGTCGCGGATGGACGCCATCTACGTCCCGCTGCACGGCGAGCGCCTGGCGCCACTGCTGCGCTGCGCCGAGCAGCTGGGCGTCAGCGGCGTGTCGGTAACGGTGCCACACAAGGAGGCGGCCGCGGCGCTAGCCGTGGCCGGTGACGATAGCGTCGCCAACACCGGTGCGTGCAACACGCTGGTGCGGGCCGGCGATGGGTGGCGCGGTTACAACACCGATGTCGAGGGCTTCCTGATGCCACTACGCAGTCGGCGGCTGATGGGCTCGGGTTCCCCAGCCGCGCCGGTAAGCGCGGCGCTGGTGGTTGGCACCGGCGGCGCGGCGCGGGCCGCGGTCCACGCGCTTACCACCGCCGGCGTGCGGGTGTTGGTGGCCGGGCGTCGGCTGCAGCGCGCGCAACTGCTGGCGGCGGAGTTTGGTGCCGAGGCGGTGGAGTTACAGGCGGCGGACCTCGCGGAGCGGGCCGCGCCCTATCTGCGCCTGGTGGTGCAGGCCAGCAGCGCGGGCATGACGCCGAACGCGGGGGTCGACCCCATCGCGTCGATCCCGCTCGGCGGCGACGAAACGGTCTATGACATGGTGTACGCGCCGGACGAGACCGCACTGCTGGCCAGAGCACGTGCCGCCGGGTGCGCGACGATCGGCGGTATGGAGATGCTGCTGGCGCAGGCGTTCGCCCAATACCGACTGTTCACCGGAGCTCCCTATCCGCTCGCTGCGCTACGGGAGTTAGGCCTGCTGGAAGTAGGCCAGCGTCTGCTCGAGGCCGGATCGAAGTGACGTCGTCGCCTGCCAGGGCAGCTCGGCTGCGGCGCGCGCCACGTCCAGGCAGCTCTCCTTTAGCTCGGCGTCCCGCGCCGGCGCCTGCTTCGCCTCGACGTCGATCTTAGCCGCATCGCGCAGCGTCTCGAACAGCGTGCGGGTGCGGACGGCGTTGCCGCCGGCGATGTTGAACGGGCGGCACTCGCCGGAGGCCACGCTGGCGGCGCGGCGGGTGGCAGCAACGTTGGCCTCGGCCACGTCACCGACGAACACATAGTCGCGACTCATGCCCGCCGGCTGGTCGGGGTAGGCGTAGATGGTAGGCACCTCGCGGCGCAGCAGCGTCTGACAGAAGATGGCCACCACTCCCGCCTCACCGTGCGGGTCCTGGCGCGGCCCATACACATTGCCGTAGCGCAGCACCGTGGAGCCAAGGCCGTGCTGAAGGCCGTAGAAACGGAGATAGTGCTCGCCCACCAGCTTGGTGATCGCATAGGGGGAGACTGGCTCCGGGACGACCGTCTCGGGAGTCGGCCGCGTTTCGATGTCGCCGTAGATGGCGCCGCCGCTCGAGATGAAGATGACGTGGCCGACGCCGACGCGGGCACAGTTCTCTAGCACGTTCAGCAGCCCTACGACGTTGACACGTGCGTCCCGCAGCGGATCGCGGGCAGACGCCGTTACGCTGATCTGTGCGGCGTGGTGATTGACCAGCTCCGGGCGGAACTGGTCGAAGATGGTGGCGAGGCCTGGGTCGGCGATGTCGAGCTCGTGCAGGGTCGCCCCATCGGGTACGTTGGCGCGTCTCCCCGACGACAGGTCGTCGACGACGGCGACCTGGTGGCCCTCTGCCAGGTAGCGATCCACCACATGCGAACCAATGAACCCAGCTCCGCCCGTCACCAATACACGCATCCCCGGTATGCTACTAGACTGGCCGGCTGCATTTCACAGCCGGCGGCCGCGCCTGAGTTGGAATGCCCTCGGTATCGGCTCCGTTCAGCGCGGCCCCTGGCATGCCGAACATAGTTAGAGAGGTCCCCTTGATACGCTCCAGTCTCGGTCTGTTCCTGTTCGCGCTGTTCGCGACATCCACGGCGTACGCGGGGATCGAGTTCTCCAACCTCGATCTCGCTTCCAGCGACAACCTGCTGTACGCCGCCCGGGCGAAGGCTCCCGGCATTGGTGAGTACGACACCCTCTTCGTCAGCAATCTAAGGACCGGCAGCACCCGCCAGCTCACCATCTATCCGGAGGTGGTGACCCGCGTCGGGGACGCCGTACAGATACAGAACCGCTACGGCACCTACCGCACCGACAGCGCGCTAACCATCTTCAACCCGGTGTCCGACTTTCCGGCGTTTGTCGCCGGCGCCCAAATAGCACGCGGCAAGGTAACGCCTCATATCAGCTCCCCCGACGGTCGCTACCTGGTGTTCGTCGAACGGACCGACGATCTGGCGGGTGACCTGGTGCTATTCGAC
>CAJWOB010000271.1 GCA_913043885.1 uncultured Spirochaetaceae bacterium
GACGCTCACCAGAGGATTCTGCACGCCGTTGCCGCCGGCGACGCGTCCGCCGCCGCGCAGGAGATGCGGGCGCACCTGGAGTCGGTTGAGCGCTCGCTGCGCAAGCTCGACCCTGACGCTGAGGTGAGTCCCGCACCGGAGTAGCGTCGCTGCCGAGAGGGGCGTGGCTGTCACCGGCTACAGCTCGTAGAGCCGGTGAGCCGACGGCACGCTTAGGCCAGCAGGCCGAACACCGTAGTGAGCGTGCTGGTGAGTGCCACCCCGAAGCCGACTGTCCAGATGACGGCGCGAAACCGCTTATCGCTGTGGGCGACGGCATCGTCGAATCGACGGTTGGACTGAGCAACCGCGTCGTTGAAGCGGCGGTTAGATTGGGCGATGACCTGGTCGAATCGCCGATCGACCGCCTCGAAACGTCTGTCGATGGCTTCGAAGCGTTGCCTGGTGAAGCTAAACCGCTCGTAGCAGCAGCTCTCGCTGCGCTTTTTGCTCCTCTTCGACGCGAAAGGAACGCTCCAGCAGCTGAGTGCCGAGCCCGCCAAGCTCATCGCGCGGGACCATCCCCTCCACCAGCTCGCGCACCCATGGCTTGATGTATTCGCCAATGCGACCGATGTCTTCTTCTCGCAGTGCCACCGGCGCGGCCGATTGGGGCTGCTTCAACGGGCAGCCGGCTCACCCAGGTCCACGCCGAGCTTGTCGGCCGCGTCCTCGATCGTCCGCCAGGTCTCATCGTCGACTGACACGCCCTCGGCCGCTCGCTGGGCGCGGGCGCGCGACTCCGGCTCGCCGGGCATCAGGATCTCGTCGAATCCTTCCATCAAACGGGAGCTCTTTAGCCAGTCGATGAACTCGCGGGTGTTGCGTTTGAACTCCGAGATCTCGATGAAAGCCGCAACCTCCAGGGCCATGACGAAGACGCCGTTTCCCCACCGCTTCTGGCCGTCGCGGCTGTAGCCGGCGCCGCCCAGCGCCCCCGACAGCACCTCGACCAGAATGGACAGTGCGAAGCCCTTGTGGGCACTGTCGCGCCGAACGGAAGAATCGCGCCGCGGGGTGGTCCGTAGAACTCCTCGGGCTTGGTAGTGGGCCTACCGTCGGCGCCCAACGCCCACCCCTCTGGCAGCGGCTGGCCGAGGTTGCGCTTCATCCTGATCTTGCCCTCGGCCACCACGCTGGTGGTCATGTCGATGACGATCGGCACCTCGCCGCCGGTGGGCACACCGAGGGCAATCGGGTTGGGTGACATGCGCCCCTCCGCGCCACGGAAGGGTGCCTGCGTCGTCCCGGAACCGTGGTTGTTGCAGGTAACCAGGCCAATCATGTCGCTGGCGGCTGCGGTCTCGACGTACTCGCCCACGCGACCGATGTGGCCACAGTTGAACACCTCGACCACACCGACCGATGCCTGCCTAGCCTTGTCCATGGCCAGCGCCATCGCCTGGGAGGTCACCGACTGGCCGAAGCCCCACTGACCGTCCACCACCGCTGACGCCGGCGCCTCGCGCACCACACGTATCTTCCGGCCCGGAAGGAACGAGCCGGCAGCCAGGGCGTCGAGATATGGCGCCAGCCGGAGCACACCGTGCGAATCGTGGCCCATCAGGTTGGACACCACCAGGGAGCGGGCAATGTGCGTGGCCTCGTCGTCCGGCAAGCCGCCCGCGGACAACAGGCGAGCGCAAAGCGCGGTCAGCTCATCATTGGTAAACGTCGGCATCGGCTGTGATGCACTCTACACGCTCGATACCATCACCAGCCAGGATGGAGAACGCCAAACCCGCGGGCCGGCTGGCCGGCAAGGTAGCCATCGTCACCGGCGGCGGCAGCCGCAGCGACACCGAGGAGCTCGGCATTGATCACGCCACCGCGGTGCTGCTTGCGCGCGCCGGCGCCAAGGTGGTGGTGGCCGACCTGTCCGCCGAGAACGCGCAGCGCACTTGTGACGAGATCAGCGCAGAGGGCGGCGCGGCGCCGGCGGTAACCGCCGACGTCAGCGACGCAGCTGCCTGCGACGCCATGGTGGCGGCTGCAGTGGAGCGCTACGGCGCCCTTCACGTGCTGGTCAACAACGCCGCCGCCCACGGCAAGGGCACGGTTGAAGAGCTCGACGAGGAGAACTTCGACCTCAACGTGGCGGTCAACCTCAAGGGGGCGGCGCTGGCCAGCAAGTACGCCATCCAGGCGATGACCAAGGGCGGCGGCGGCTCGATCATCTACCTATCGTCGATAGACGGGATCGTCGCACCCTACTCGCGCGGGGTCCCCTACTCCCTCACCAAGGCGGCGCTGCAGATGCTCGCCAAGACCACCACGTCGGATCACGGCCGGCAAGGAATCCGCGCCAACTGCATCGCCCCCGGGCATGTGCAGGGCGCGTTCTCCGGTCGCACGATGACGCCACAGCGACGGGAGCTGCACAAGAACGCCGCACCCCTCGGCACGGAGGGCACGCCGTGGGACGTGGCGTGGTTGACGCTGTTCCTGGCCAGCGACGAGTCGCGGTGGATCTCAGGGGTGACCATCCCGGTCGACGGCGGCCTGCTGGCTGTAGCACCACTGCGCATGTACTCCTACCTCACCGACACGGAGTTGGTCTAGCCGCCACGAGGCGGTAGCCTGCGCGCAAAATGCCGTATCCACTCGAGCAGGGCGTCATGTACATGATGCCCACCCACTTCGGGCCCTACACCGGCCCCCGCCGCGGTCCCGGAGGCCGCACCTTCGACTGCATCGACAACCCCAAGAGCATCAACTATGCGGTCAGCTTTCTGACTAACGCCGATCAGCTGACGCCCCTGCTGCCGCCGGGTTTCTCGCTCGAGGGGGAGCCGGTGGTGACCGTGTTCACCACCCACATGAAGGAGATCGAGTGGCTATCCGGGCGCGGCTACAACGTGCTGGGCGTCACCTTCCCGGTGCGCTACGAGGGGAAGCGGGATCGCGCCGCCGGCCCGCTGCTTACCGTGCTGTGGGAGAACATGACCGACCCGATCCTGACCGGCCGCGAGCAAATCGGCTTCTCGAAGATCTACTGCGAGCTGCCCGAGCCGGTGGTGAGGGCCGACGAGACCCACCTGACTGCCAGCTGGGAGGGCTTCCGCTTCCTGGACCTACGGCTCACCGGGATGAAGGAGCTGCCCGAGGCCGACTTCCCGCCCGCACCGGCGGCCGAGAAGGATGGCGTCGTGCAAGGAAACTTCCATTATAAGTACATCCCCAGGACCGGTGATTGGGGTGTCGCCGACGCCGAATACGCTTGCCTGACGCCCGACGGCACCAGCAATGCCGTCACCAAGCAGATGTGGTGCGGCGACGGCACGGTCGATTTTCACCGCGCGCGCTGGGAGGACCTGCCCACGCAGTACTCGATCGTCAACACCTTCGCCGACCTGGAGATCAAGGAGTGGCGTGGCGCCACCATCACGCGAAGCGTCGGCGGCAGGGACCTGAGCGACCAGCGCGCGCTGGCCTAGGGGGTCGCGCTATGGAGTGCTCCGGCGCATGCCGCCTTCCATATAGATAGCGTTGCCGAACAGATAGGAGCACGCATCCGAGGCCAGAAAGGCCGCCGTCCTGGCAATCTCCTCGGGTTCCGCAACACGCCCGGCCGGTAGCGACTCGCCGACCTCCTGCACGATCGCGTCGAGGTCTCTGCCCTCGCGATCCGCCCGCACCTGCTGCAGGTCGCGCGGGAAGCCGTCCAGCAGCATCGGGACAGCGCTCCGAGGCATCCGCTTTTCCAGGACCTCGCTCACGGTCTTTGTCGGCACCAGTTGCCCGGCCTTCATGGCCGCGTCAATCTCTGCCGCCGCGGCCCCGCCGGTCCGCGCGCGCTTCTTTGCGCTTTGCCTCGACGCCGGCGCGCTTCCACTCCTCGAACCAGCCCCGCTCGTTGCCGTACGGGTCCGACACGGTCCCGTCGTCGCCCACGACGTCGTCGAGCCCGCCCACGTCGCCGAGGGCGCCGCCGTTCTTGTCGAACCAGCGGCCGAAGATCCCCCGCTCGTGCGCGTCGTCGGCCTCCCAGACGACCACGAAGTTCTGGGAATCCTCGTCGTAGGTCACCACGGCGTTCGTGTGATGATCCTGGTCGGACGGATGGATACCGAACTCCGTACCGAGGGTGTCCCCGCTCGCCTTGAAGACCTGCGCCCGGAGCTGCCAGGTCCCGGTCGCGTAGCTCTGCCAGATCACGACGAAGCGCCCGCCCTTCTCGCCATCCGCCTGCACGGCCTGCGCGTGCAGGCGCGAGGCGAGGAGCAGCGCGCAGCGCGT
>CAJWOB010000272.1 GCA_913043885.1 uncultured Spirochaetaceae bacterium
ACCCCCCGCCCGTCGGCCGCGCACTGCTCACGCAACTCGTCGATGCGGGTGGCGACCACCGCTTCCGGCAGCCCGGTGATGCGCGCCAGCTGGGTACGCGGCACCGCGTCGGCCTCCATCGCCAGCACCGCTTCCACCAACTGCAGCTGCAGCGCAGCGTCCTCCGGCGGTGCCACCGCAGCGGTCTTACCGCGCTCGGTGTCCGCCACGTCAGGCTTCTCCGTCGCGGCGATGAATGCCGATAGGGGCGAACGAGCGCTCCTGCACCACGCGCACCGCCTGCGCCTTGGCCAGCTCCAGCACCGCCGAGAGTGCGCACACCAGCTCCATCGCGCTCTTGCCGCGCACCAGGTCGGTGAGCAGGAGCCGATCCTCGCTCTCCAGCCGCTCGTACAACAGAGCCACCTTCTCCTTGATGGTGTGCTCCTCGTAGAGGTCGGCAATGGGAGCGCCCCCCAACGACGAGACGATACGCCGGAAGCTGGCCAGCAACTCCTCCACCTCGTGGAGCGCGCTATTGCCAGCGCTACTGGCACCGTTGCCGGCCACGTCCGGTCGCACCGGATGGCTGCTGCCGTCCGCCAGCAGCGCCAACGAGCGGCGCTCGGAGCGCACGACGATCCATCGAGAGCGCTCGCCCTCCTCGTCGAGCAGCTCGCTCAGCCGCCGATAGCGCTGATATTCGAGCAGCCGCTCCACTAGATCGCGGCGCGGATCGGCAAACTCGTCGTCGGGATCGTAGCTACGCGGCAGCAGCATCCGCGACTTGATGTGCAACAGCGTCGCCGCCATCACGTAGAACTGGGTGAGGTCCTCGAGTCGGTCGTCGCGAGCTCGTGCCTGGCGCAGGTAGGCCAGATACTGCTGTGTAATCGTCGCGATCGGGATGTCGTAGATATTGAGCTCGGCGCGTTGGATCAGATGGAGCAGCAGGTCGAGAGGGCCTTCGAACTCCTCGAGATGGAACTGAACGCCATCGGGGGCAACCTCCTGCAACGCGTCCCGCCCTGCCGTACCTAAGCTTCGGTGCCGGCTTCGGCGCCGTTGGCGGACGGTCCCGCTGACGGTTCTGCCGCCTCCGCCGCTTCCGCTTGGGCCTCCGCTTCGCTGGTGGCAGCCTCCTGCCCAAAGAGGATGGCACGCACCCGGGCGTCGACATCGGCGCGGATGTCGTCGTTGTCGTCGAGGAATCGCTTGGCGTTCTCGCGTCCCTGTCCGATCCGGTCCTCGCCATAGGAGTACCAGGTGCCGCTCTTCTCGATGATATTGTGGGTCACCGCGGCGTCGAACAGACTACCGGTCGCCGAGATGCCCTGCCCGAACATGATCTCGAGCTCCACCTTCTGGAATGGCGGCGCCACCTTGTTCTTGACCACCCGCACGCGCACCTTGTTGCCGAGCGGGTTGTCCGCGCCCTTCGCGATGGTCTCGATCTTGCGTACCTCGAGCCGCAGGGTGGCGTAGAACTTGAGGGCGTTGCCGCCGGTGGTGGTTTCCGGGTTGCCGAACATCACTCCGATCTTCATTCGCGTCTGATTGATGAAGATCAGGCAGGTGCCCGACTTGGAGATGATACCGGTGAGCTTGCGCAGGGCCTGGCTCATGAGCCGCGCCTGCAGGCCCATGTGGGAATCGCCCATGTCGCCCTCGATCTCCGCCCGCGGCGTAAGGGCAGCCACCGAATCGACGACGATGATGTCGACGGCCCCTGAGCGGATAAGCGACTCCACGATCTCGAGTGCCTGCTCGCCGTTGTCCGGCTGCGACACCCACAACTCGTTGATGTCCACGCCGAGCTTCTCAGCGTAGCTGGGATCGAGGGCGTGCTCGGCATCGACGAACGCGGCAATGCCTCCGGTCTTCTGAGCTTCGGCGACGGCATGCAGCGCCAGCGTGGTCTTGCCGGATGACTCCGGACCGTAGACCTCGATAACCCGCCCCCGCGGGTAGCCGCCGACACCAATTGCGGCGTCCAGCAGCACCGAACCGGTCGGAATAACCTCGATGTCCGGCCGCTGCGCAGCCGAACCCAGCTGCATGATGGAGCCCTTGCCGAACTGCTTCTCGATCTGCAGTCGGGCCGCATCCAGAGCCTTGAGGCGCTCCGGATCCGGAGACTCGGCCTTGGCGCTCGCCTTCGCCGAAATACCGCCTGCGTTCTTCTTGCTGCCAGAGCCGTTGCCGGCACCGTTGGTCTCTACAGAAACGTTCTCATCTGCCATGGCACTCCCCCCTCGTCGCCACCGGGCGGTGGGAGTCGCACCGCGTGCGGCCCAGTCGGCCACAGGGAAACGCCCCACCCTCGTGGTGCGGTCGTGCGACCGCCGTGATACGTGGATATACGGCAGTCGGTGAGTTGCTGCTTCACCCCGGCGCCCGCACCGGTGAACGCATACTGCTATGGGCCAAACTAGCGGTCAAGGAAGCGCGCGAAGGCGCCGCACATTGAAGTAGATGCGACCCGGCGCCGCCGCTACCCGCGGCGCACTCACCGTCCTCCTGACCGCGACATGCACCGCCGCCACGCTAGCGCAGGCGTCGGCCAGCCCGGGGCGCGTCGCGCAGCTATGCAGCAGCGGCCATCAGGAGGTCATCGCGCTCATGCTGCGCCCCGACAACCTGGCACGGGCCCTCGAATGTGCCTCCGGCCTCGACAGCCCCGACGTGGATCGCGGCGACGTAATCGCCCGGTTGCTGGACGACTTCGGCCGTGCCCCCCGTTGGGCGCACGAGGAGGTGCTGTCGGCCGCCCTCAGCGGCTGGCAGGCGACCGACGTCCCAGACAGCGTCCGTGACCGTGCTCTGGCGGCGCTGGCGGATGCCCTCCCCCATCTGTCCGCACCGACGCTGCGCGGCGAAGCGCTGCGGGTACTGGCCGCGGCTGGTGTGCCGTCGCTGGTGGCGATCGTGAGTGGCGAGGCCGAACGGCTGGAGTCGGAGCTGCGCCGGGGTACCCGGGCCGATCCTGCCCTGGCCCGGCTGGTCGCGCGGGTCGCGGAGGTCGCGGAGGTCGCCGCGCGGAGGGCGCCCCCGACGTCCGCGGCGCCGCTGCTGGCCGACGTCGTCGCTCGACTGGTCGAGGTGGCACCGGATGGTGCTAGCGTGGCCGCGGCGCGCGCAGCGGCGGCCAACCTCTTGCGCGGGGGCGGCGAGCGATAGCCAGGCTAGCCTGGCTTCAGAACAGGCGCCGTGAGTCGAGGAGGATGGTCACCGGACCGTCGTTGCTGCAGTCCACGGTCATACGGGCGCCGAAGCGACCCTCGCGGGCAGTGACGCCATGGCTGCGGATGGCGGCGACCAGCTCCTCGTAGCGACGCTCGGCAAGTGCAGGGTCCTCCGCCTGGGTAAAGGAGGGGCGCCGCCCACGCCGCACGTCGCCATGCAGAGTGAACTGCGACACCACCAGCGCCTCGCCGCCGACTTCCAGCAGCGAGCGGTTCATGCGCCCGGCATCGTCCCCGAACACCCGCAGCGCCACGCTCTTGTCCGCCACGTAGGCCACGTCTCCGGGGCCGTCGCCCCGCTCCACGCCCACCAGCAGCAGCAGGCCAGCGCCGATCTCGGCGACGTAATCCGGTTCGACCGTCACACGGGCCTGCACCACTCGCTGGACGACGGCACGCATCGGTGGGCGGACTAGGGCGACGCGGAACCGCCGCGCACCGGCGGCAAGTCGTGGAGCGACACCGCGTTTAGCACCAGACCGGCCTCGCTCACCGCCACCCGACCCAGCACCTCGAACGGCTCGCCGTTGTCGATGAGGTGGGCGAAGGGAACCACTACCCGCACCCTGCCCTCGAGCACCTCGCGACGGTGGTAGCCGACCAGCAGGTCAAACGTGATAGCGGCCTCGCCCACCGCCACGTTGGCCACCAGTCCGGGCCAGGCGACGTACGCCCCCTCGTGGAGACGCGGAGCGGCGATCACTTCGGTAAGCGATAGCGACTCGCCGATGGTGGAGAAATCAGGGACGGTGAAGAACGCATCCAGTCGCCGCACCCGCGTCTTCACCGCCTCGGTGGCGCTGGAGAGCAGAATGCGGTTCATCTCGATTCGGGCCTCGTTCTCCCGGTAGGCCCCCAACAGCCTCTTGGCGCTATCGAACGCCTCCTCCACCTCGGCGTCGGTGAGCGTGAAGGGGCCAGCCATTGCGCCGGCGACCACGAACTCCGGGTCTGGCCCGGGCAGCTGCACCTCCGCCAGCCCCGGGCGAGCGTCGGCCTCCTCGGCGGGCTGGCCGAGCAGCCGGATACCGGCAAG
>CAJWOB010000273.1 GCA_913043885.1 uncultured Spirochaetaceae bacterium
AGCCCGAGGAAACTCAGGAACGCTTCGAGCAGCTGCGCGTGCCAGCCGCAGGTGTCCTCGTACGGGTACTCCTCCCTGGTAAAGGCGTACTGGCCCGACAGCATCACGTAGCAGCTGTCGAAGTCACGCAAGGCCATGAGCGGATACGACGACACCGGCGGGAGCGGGGTCTCGATGCGCGGCCTGCCTAGCTCGTCGGTGGAGAACGAGCCAGGTGCCGGGCACACCAGCAGGTGGTTGAACACCACCCGGACCTGCGGGAACGCGTGCACCAGATGCGGTACCAGATGCACGTCCGCGGCCCGCGGATACAGCCAGATGACATAGTCGCGCTCGGCGGCGCGACGCCAGACGGGGAAGGTGCCAATCTGCTCCACGTCCACCGGCGCCTGTGGGTCCGCCGGCCCACCGAGCTCGAACAGTCGGAATCCGACCATCCCCGGTACCTCGCCGAGCTGGTCCATGTGATCGGCGGGAGCGGCCCACAATTCGTGCGGCACCAGTCCGATGCCGCGAAACCGATCGCTGTGCTGCTCCAAACAGCGCAGTAGGTAGCTATGCTCATCCAGGGCCGATCCCTCGAATTGAATGAGGACAGCGCCATCCACCGCCGACGCGTCCATAGCAGTCAACAGCTCCTGGACCGTGCCGGTAACCCCGGCCTCCCCCCCAGACGGCCCCTCGAACACATGTACGTGGGCGTCGATGGTCACCGCTGCAGCTCGATCGCCACTCTTACGGCACCATCGCTCCGGCGATAGGCGGTCTCGTAGGCGTCGGCCACCCGGTCGAGCGGGAAACGGTGGGTGATGATCCCCGATACGTCGTAGTCGCCCATGGCAATCAGGTTGATGGCCATGGAGAACATCGCCGGGCCACCAACGGAAGAGAACAGCACCGTCGGCTGCTTGCGGTAGAGTTGGAGGAAGCCGTAGTCGAAGCTTTCCCTCTTGGGGATGCCGAAGAACATGACCTCGCCGTGGGCCCGCACCAGCGCGCCGCACATATTGATGGCCTCGGGCTCGCCACACGCTTCGATAACCACGTCGGCTTCAGCGCCGCCGAGCGCCTCCCGCGCCTGAGCCACCGCATCGGGGTCGCCACCGTCCACCGTGTGGGTGGCACCGTAGCGCTCGGCGACCGCACGCCGCTCGGCACTGAGGTCGAGCGCGACGATCCGACGAGCCCCCATGCGCCGCAGCACGCTGTTCCAGAGCAGACCTAGGCCTCCTTGGCCGATGACCACCGCCGATCGGGCGTTGACCGGCGACAGGCGTTGCGCCCCGCTGATCACGGTGGCGAGTGGTTGCGCCATCACCATCTCCTCCGCAGGGATGTCGGGCACGGGAAAGAGATTGGCAGGGCTGGTCATGAACCGCTCTGCCATGGCGATGTGGGGGTAGATGGCGCCAAGCACCCGATCGCCGGCGCGCAGAGGGAACGCGATTCGCGAGCGGTACTCCACCTCCTCCACCACCCCGATGACCTCGTGCCCCGACTCGCCAATCTTGCGTGGGTACTCACCCTCCGGCATGGCGTGCAGCACCCGGAGGTCGCTGCCGCAGATGCTGATGAGCTGCGGGCGCACGATGGCGTGATCGATCTCCAGCGTCGGTGGCTCGGTGTCGACGACGTCTACCCGATCCGGCGCGGTAATGTGGGCGGCCTTCACCGAGCTGGAGTGTAGCTCAACTCCGCTTGTGTCGCGCATGCCGGGATGGTCTGATGGCCTGCTATGAGCCATGAACTGTTCGACCTGAGCGGCCACGTCGCGCTGGTGTCGGGTGCGGCGCAAGGAGTCGGCCGGGCGATGAGCATCGGCTTCGCAGAAGCGGGCGCCGATCTGATGCTCGCCGATCTGAATGAGGAGGGCGCCCGCCAGACGGCGAGCACCATCGAGGCGCTGGGTCGCCGGGCAGTTGCGGTCAGGTGTGACGTGTCGGAGCCCGACCAGGTGCGCGCCATGTTCAGCCAACTCGATGATGAATTCGGTCGCATCGATGTGCTCGGCAACGTCGCCGGTGGCGGCTCCATAGAGGCGCTGCCTCCCGAGCAGACGCCGGTGGAGTCGGTATCGACCTTCCTACAGTCGTTGGTGATCGGGCGCTTCTGCTGCTGCCAGGAAGCCGGGCGTCGAATGCTGGCGGCGGGCGGCGGCAGCATCATCAACATCACCTCCATCGCCGGACTCACCGCGCTGGGCCGTAACCACACTCCCTACAGCATGGCAATGGGGGGCACGGCGCAGATGACCCGCGAGCTGAGCACCGAATGGGCCAGCCGCGGCGTCCGGGTCAACTCGATCGTCCTTGCTCAGATCATGAATCCGGGCATGCAGGAGCGCGTGGCCCGCGAGCCGAGGCTCGAGGAGCAGTGGCTGCGCGGCATCGCGATGGGTCGGCTCGGTGAGCCGGACGACGTGAAGGGAGTGGCTATCTTCCTGGCGTCCGATGCCGCCCGTTGGGTCACCGGCACCCTGCTGCCGCTGGACGGCGGAAACCTGGCGATGAACGCCGGCGCATCATACCCGGGGGGGCCCGGGGTCATCGGATAGCCTCCAACCCACGGTTGCGGCGACCGGCCTCTGCCAATACCATTCGTCACAGCGCACCAGGGCGCTTCCGGGTCCGCGGGCAGGGCCGGGCCCACCTGGATCAGTAGTACGACATCCGGAACGACGATCCCTCATGCCCGCACGCGGACCGCGGGCCCATCAGGAGGAGGTTGTCGTGTCCGACACATCCAGTCAGGGTGCCGTCCGGTCGTTCCCGGAGCGCCCCAATATCGAACAGCTCAAGAAGCAGGCACGCGAGCTGCTTGCTGCCTTTCGCGACGGCGAAGCCGGAGCATTGGCCGAGGTGGGCGCCCACGATGCCGACGCCGTTCCGGCCACGTTCCGGCTGGCCGATGCACAGCGGGTTTTGGCCCGCGCCTACAGCCTCGACAGCTGGCCCAAGCTGGTTGCCCGCGTTCGGTTAGCCGAGACAGCGCGGTTCTTCGCCGCCGCCGAACAAGGCGATGTCGCCGCTGTCACAGTTATGGTCGGGCGTCGTGCCGACCTGGCCACGATGCAGCGCGCCGACAACGACGAGCGAACGGCACTGCATCTGGCGGTCTTGAACCGCGATATCGAATGCTCCCGCGTCCTGTTGGAGGCCGGAGCCGATCCGGAGCGAGGCGTCTTCCCCCATCGCGAAGCCACCTCGGCCCTCGCCATCGCCGAAGACCGCGGCTACGACGACATCGTCGATCTTATCCGTGCCGCGGCCAGCGACCGGGCCCAGGCAGCCGGCGCAGTGACGGTGGAAGACCACCCCCCTGCGCACCGCCGCGCTCGACGACGACATCGTGGCGGTGCGCGAGATCCTCGATGCGGAGCCCGAGCTTGTCGGTGCGCAGGACGAGGAGGGGCGCGCGGCCCTCCACCATGTAGCCGCGCGTGCCAATGTCGCGCTGACCCGCCTCCTGGTCGACCTGGATCCCGATCTAGCGCGTAAGGATCGTAGCGGCCTGACCGCCCTCGACTGCGCCGCCCTGTCTTTCGGCTGGGCGGATCGTCAGCGAGCCACACAGGCCGAGGAGGTGGCTCGTATCTTGGTGGACGGCGGTGCACCGATCACCCCACGCGGGGCGGTCGTCCTCGGCGACATCGTCTACCTGCAAGCGGCGAACCTCGACGAGTTGAGGTCCTGCGCCACCGAGGGCGGCGGGTTGCTGACACTGGCAGTGCGTTTCGGCCGCTCTGAGGTGCTGGCAGCCCTGCTTGCCAAGGGGCTGCACCCCGACGAGCGCTACGAGAGCAGCAACCTACCGGAGCCGGTAATCAGTTGGGGTATGCCGCTGTGGCACGCGTCCGCCTACAGCGAGTACGACATGGCCGAGACGCTGCTCGACGCGGGAGCCGATCCCAACGGCATGGTCTACGCCAGCGGGCCGTCCATGGAGCGCGCCTACGGCGCCGACAACGAGCGTATGAAGCGCCTCCTCAGCGAGCGCGGCGCAGTGCCCACTGTCGAGACGATCGGCCTGTTCCGCGACGTGGCCGCCGCACGGCAGGTGCTGGATCGCACGTCGCCGGGGGTGACCGATCGCACCGATACCACGACGATCGCCGTGCGCGCGCCGTCGGACATGTGCGCGTCCTTGCAGCGCATGCAGCGCTGCTCCTTGAACAAGTAGTTCTCCTGGCATTTTGCGCACAGCACGCCCTCGTGGCCCTCGGCGCACTTGTACGCGGTGGCGGGCGTGATTCCGTTGC
>CAJWOB010000274.1 GCA_913043885.1 uncultured Spirochaetaceae bacterium
GCGCGTTCAGCACGTTGGTCTAGTCGGGAGCGGCGTTGTCCTTCGGCGACAGCGGGCTCGCCGCCAGCACCACCTACTACTACAAGGTGCGGGCCGGCGATGGCATCCAGTTCAGCGCGCTCTCTGCTGCCGTCTCGGGAACCGCCGCCGCCGGAGGAGCGCCACCGTCGACGCCGAACGGACTGAGTGTGGGTACCGGCACCATCACCACCCTCGCTTTCTCCTGGGATGCGGTAGCCGGCATCTCCCGCTACCAGCTGTACCGCGACAGCAGCGCCGGCGGCGCATACTCGACGCTGGTCCACGACGGCTCGGCCACATCCGCTACCGACAGCGCGTCGCTGGCCGCAGGGACGGAGTACTACTACAAGGTGCGGGCGGTGGACGGCGCCGGCGTGGCGAGCAGTCTGTCGGCTGCAGTGTCCGGATACACGCTGGACGCCAACGGTCTGCCGCTGGTGGTCACGGTGCCCTATGGCAGCAATCCGACACCACCGGCGGGCTGGAAGGCCAGCTACATCACCGGACCCGGAGGTACCACTCCGCCGAGCGTCGTTCCGGTGCTCAAGGCGGGCGGCTACACCTTCTGGGTGTTCAGCAAGACAGACAACTCCTGGAACACGCGCGTCTGTGCCTACGACGCGGCGGGCACGCTGCTGAACGGCTGGGATGTCCCCGGTGACCGCTACGTGTACGCCATCTCCACCGATGCCGGAACCGGTCGGGTGTATATCTACGCCCAGGACGACGTTGGGGTGTGGATACTGTGGAGCACCATCGCGCTGTAGGCTGACGGATCTGCCAGTGGCTGCCGCGTCCATCTGATCCAGCACCTGCGCGTTGACACAGTCCGTGCGCAAGACCCGACCGTGTCGAGCATCGCCTTTGCCGTGCGCGCCCGGCTGTGGCGGATAGCGGCAACGCTGATTCGGTCAGCCGTCCGGCGGGTAGGCGAAGCCATCCCGATTGCGTCGCCAGTGGGGGACGTAGCCCTCGGCGACCTCGAACCCGTACGACGGCCCAATCTGGTTGGGCGTGGACCACGGCCACCCCTGTCCGCCGATAACCCGGAATTGCTCACCCCGGCCGCACAGCCAGTAGTACATGTGGGCGAAATACCTGGCGTCGTGGTGGCCGCCGAAGTTCGCCGTGCGAAGATCGAGGGCGGGCTCGGTCAGCCAGTTGCGCGCCGGCGGCGTGGTGCGCCAGTAGTTGTACTTGAGCATGTGACGCACGCCAGATGCGGTGGAGGCAGGCCGGCGGTGGGCGATGCTCTGCACGTGGATGCCCACCGTGCCGGCGCGCCCGCTGCAGGGAACCCCCGCCTGATCGGGCTCCGTCAGCGCGCGGCGTATGTGTGACCCAGGCAGCACCTCGGTGGGACCCAGCTCGGGCGGCGTGTCCTGAGGAAAGTAGAACGCCTCCAGGTAGTGGAGCTCGGGGCCATACACGTGCTCCGAATCGTTGTGCCAGCTGAGCGCCTTGTTGGGAGTCTCGACCCGGTGGTTGGACATGACGACCGGCAGGCCCATCTCCGGTCCGAGTAACGACCGTGCCACCGCGGCTACGATCGGCTGCAGCAGCACCCGCTGCACGAACCAGTCCTCCAGGAGGATGCCGTGCGGCTCTGGGGTGGTCTGAAGCTCCGCCAGCCGCTCCTCGGTGAGCCCTGGCGGCAGGAAGGCCGGTTGGGGCGCTCGCCGCGCCTCCAGGTAGTCGAGCGCGCGGCGGTTGGTCTCATCGTCGATGATGCCCTCGAGCAGCAGGAATCCCCGTTTGCAGAACTCCAGCACCTCGGTGTCGGTGAGGCTCGGCTCGCAGTCGAAGGTTCGCCTGCCGTCGTTGGTAGTGAGCGTCACAGGCGGTCCAGCAAGAACGTGCTCGGCTCGTAATCGATACGCCGGTTGCCGGCATGGGTCAGGCTGCCGCAGGCGGCGCAGCGCAGGCCCAGGACCGCCAGGTCGACGCCCCTGTTAGCCGGTAGCGGCGAGAAGCCGGCGCCAACGTTGGCGGTGTGGCAGCCGCACCCCTCGGCGCACTCCCACCATTCCGGTCGGGCGCCCGGCCAGTCGTCGGCGCTGTCGAGCATCAGGTGGTCGATGCCACAGGCGCATACCCGCCGCGCCGCACCGCGTCCCTGGTCGTAGGCCACCCAGAAGGCGTTGGAGCCACACCAGCAGGTAACGGTGCGGGTCTCGTCGATCTTCCTGTCGTCGGGCGCCTGCGCCCGCACGAACGCACGCAGGTCCTCGTACCAGGTGCCGTAGCTCACCCGTATCACCGGTAGTCGCCCACCCGCGTCGGCTGCGCATAGTCGTCGTCGTTGTCCTTGCGCCAGTCGGGGACATAGCCAGCGGCGCTCGCATAGCCGTAGGCCGGTCCCGCCTGGTCGATGTCATAGGCCGGCCAGCCCTGCCCGCCGACCAAGCGGTAATCGTCACCCCGACCGCACAGCCAGGCATAGATATGCGCCGCGTAGCGGGCGACGCTGTACACGCCGTAGTCGGCCCGTCGCGGATCAAAGTCGGCCCGTTGGATCCAGTCGCGCTGCGGCGGCGCGCTGCGCCAGTAGCTGTACTTCAGCATGCGGCGCCGCCCGGCTGCCGACGAGGCGCCCTTGCGGTGCTGGATGGTCTGGTGATGGACAACGATGGTGCCGGCCGGCCCGGCACTGGTGACGGCCGTCCCGTCTCCCTCCGGGTCGGCGCGCCGCCGCTCGTAGTGGCTGCTGGTCAACACCTCGGTCGGCCCCAGCTCGGGCGGGGTATCCTGCGGGAAGTAGAACGCCTCGACGAAGCGCAGCTCCGGGCCAAACACCGCGTCCGCATCGTAGTGCCACTCGCCGGCGGGGGCTGGGCAGTCGACACTGTGATCGCTGACCAGGACCGGCAGCCCGACGCCGGCACCCAGCAGCGATCTCACCGCCCCGGCGACCGCGGACTCGAGGAGCACGCCCCGAATGAACCAGTTCTCGAGCAGGATGGTGCTGGGCTCGTGGGTGGCGCGAATCCGCTCGAGGTCCGCCTGCGACATGCCCGCCGGCACGAAGCTGGGCTCTGCGGTCGCCGATCCGTCCAGCCACTCACAGGCCCGCTGGTTGACCTCTGCGTCCACGACGCCGGGGAAGGTGAGGTAGCCGTCGCGGCAGAACTGGATTACCTGATCGTCGTCGAGGGTGGGTTCGCAGTCGAACTGCCAGGCGCCCTGGTCGTAGGTCATCGCTGCTCCGATGGTAGCCGCGGTCGGCCCGCGTCACTACGGGCGGAGTGGACGACCCGCGTGGGGGTGGCGAGGATGAGGGCGTGCCTACCAGGGCGGAGAGCGTCGACCAGTACCTCGAGAGCGGGTGTGGCCGCTGTGAGCGGGGCGGTACGCCCCAGTGCAAGGTGCGCGCCTGGATAGATGAGCTACGTCTGCTACGCGAGATATTGCAGCAGTCGACTCTGGTGGAAGAGGCCAAATGGGGAGCGCCCTTGCTACACCCATCACGGCAAGAACGTGCTCATGCTGAGCGCACTGAACGACAGCGTGGTGGTTTCGTTTTTCCAGGGTGCGCAGCTGAAGGATCCAGTGAGCATCCTGGAGAAGCCCGGAGAGAGCTATAGGTTCGCGCGATACCTGCGCTTCACCGATCGACAGGGCGTCGAGCAGCGGCAGGGCGACATTCTCGCCTACGTGGCGGCGGCAGTGGAGATCGCCAAATCTGGCAACTCCCTCGAGCCGGCGGCCACCGACCTGCCGGAGTATCCGCAAGAGCTGGTCGACGTGTTCGGGGGCGACCCCGGCTTCGAGGCAGCGTTCACCTCCCTCACACCGGGAAGGCAGCGCGGCTACCTCATCCACTTCTCCTCGGCCAAACAGTCGGCGACCAGGGCGGCCCGCATCGACCGACAGATGCCGAAGATCTTCGCGGGCAAAGGCTGGAACGAGCGCTGAGCGCGGGGCGACGGCTATCCCGACAGAAGGGCGGCCTGCGACCTGCTTGACCTGTTGTTATCTTGAAGAGACATACAATACCCACCTATGGTATGTGCGGTGGTATGCGCAGTTTTGGGGGTAAAGATGGCTGATAGCACGACCCGCGCGGCATCGGGCAACGGTGTCCGCCGCGGCCCGCAGCCGCTGAACGAGGACGCTCTGAAGCGGCTGCAGCGGATTCAGGGCCAGGTCAACGGGCTCATCAAGATGGTGCAGGAGGAGCGCTACTGTATCGACATCCTCACGCAGGTGTCCGCGGCGACG
>CAJWOB010000275.1 GCA_913043885.1 uncultured Spirochaetaceae bacterium
TCTCCAGCGCGTTGACCCGGATAAAGCCGTGGCCCCCACCCGCGGCAGTCAGCGTCAGCCAGCGCGGCGCACCAACGCCGAACGCCTCGTCGAGAAACGACCGCATGAACTCGGGACGGCGGGCCGCGAACTTCTCCATCACATCCACGTGGTAGCGCCAGCCGCCGCGACGCTGCTCCCAGCGCGCCAGGTGGGCGTCAAGCTCGCCGTCGATCCGGCCCACCATCGCCTCGATGCGTTCCGCCACGTGTCCCGGTTCGAAGCTCGAATTCATGGCGTCGCAGAAGCGGTTGATGAGCGCATCCCTGAAGTCGCCGTTCGTCAGCAGCCGGCGGAGCAGTAAGGTGGACCAGGGCGGGTTGGGCCAGCTCGGACCGCTGTCTTCCAGGGCAAACCCGAGCGTGTCGAAAGCGTATGCCTCCGGGTCCCAAATCCCGAAGCCGAAGTCGGTATCGAATAAGATCCAGCGCCACCGCCCGCCCTCCGCCCACGGCTCCCAGCAGTAGTGCGGCACCGCCGGCCACCGACAGCCAGAACTGCAGCAGCAGCGCCCCTGCCGACATCGCAGCACGGCCCCATTGTTCGTCACGCAGATACCTCCTTCTTAGGGTGGGGAGGGCGCACCTCGGCGCGGCTCGGCCGCGCAGCAGGCCATCTGCGCGCCGCCGTCGGCGGGGCGAGGAGCAAGGCCATCGTCACGAGGCGCCGGGCGGCCGATTTCGAGCCGAGGAGGGGAACGTTTTTGGGGTCCGGCCCGAGCAGGGGAAGGCGGAGCGCGCCCGCGCAGAGCGCGCTGCTGAGCGGCGCGGTCGACGCCTATCAGCGGCCGGTCAACGGCGCGCTCGGCCTCTAGCCGCCGGCTCCGGCTCTAGCGGATGTCGGCCATGAAGGCGCCCATCTGCTCGGCGTCCCGTTTCCACCCAGCCGAGACGTAGGCCAGGTCGCCGCCGACGGAGAAGTGGCGCACTCCCATCTGCTTGTACTCCTCGGCGGCCTCCGGGCCGGAGACCTCGGCCCGTGGCGGGACCTTGCTGGCCAGAGCGGCCTCGAACACCTTGCGGCGTGCTTCGTCCACCTGCGGGGCGTCGCGGTCGAACGCCAGGCCGAGGTTCATCGCGTAGTCGGTGCCCCCCCACTGAATCATGTCCAGTCCGGGGATCTCCAAGATCTCGTCGATCTGCTCCACGGCTCCGCGCTTCTCGATCATCACGCACACCACGATGTCGCGTGCCGCCTGCACGTAGTCCTTGCCGTCGGCGTCAGAGACCAGCGAGTTGCGCCGCTTCGCGGCCGGGTAGTAGCCGCCATCCTCCGGCGTGTCGGGGCGGCAGATGCGGACGCACTCGCGCACATCCTCCGCTGACCGGCAGTCGGTAAACAGGATGGCCTGGAACCCGGCGCCGATTGCCCGCTGGGCGACGAAGTGCTGGTTGGCCTGGTCGATCTTCACCATCGTGCCCAGGCCATACAGGTCCACCGCGCGGCAGACGTGGTCCAGGTCGTACATGTGGAAGGTCGAGTACTCGGTTACGTACTCGATGTAGTCGTAGCCGCCCTGGGCGCCCACCAGCTCGGCAAAGCGCGGCAGCGGGTTGAGCAGTCGGGTGCACAGCGTTGGCTCGCCGGCGTTCAGCTTCTGACGGAGGAGATTGGGTCGCATCGGCATAAGGTGTCGGTTCCTTCCTTCGAACGGGTGTCGCGACGGAGTGTACTCGCTATCGAGGCGACATGCCGCCGTCGACGTTGATGGATTGGCCGGTGATGTTCTTCGCTTCGTCCGAGGCCAGGAACACCACCAGGTCGCCGATGTCCTCCGGCTTCTGCTCGCGCTGCAGCGGTACGTTGCGACGGACGAACTCCTCGAAGATGGCGCGCGGCTCGGTCTGCGTGTAGCTGTCATCGCCACCAGCAACCAGCGGCGCGAGGCGGTTCCAGAAGTTGGTCCACACCAGTCCCGGGCAGATGGCGTTGACCGTAACGTCGTAGGGGCCGAGGTCCTTGGCGACCACCCGGGTAAGGCTGAGCTCCGCATTCTTGGCCGCCACGTAATCGGGGAGGATCTGCGCATCGCGCTGCGCGGCTACCGAGGAGATGTTGATGATGCGGCCGGCGCGCCGCTCCATCATGTGCGGCGCCACTGCCTTGCAGAGCAGGAATGGCCCGCGCACGTTTACCGCGTAGTTGGAGTCCCAGTCCTCGGCGGTCTGATTGGTGAATGGTAGGCCGAGTCGTTCGCCGAAGTGTCCGGCGTTGTTCACCAGGATGTCGACCTGGCCGAACGCTTCCAGCGAGCGGGCTACCAGCGCCTCGCAGTCCGCCTCGTCGGTAACGTCGGTGCGCACCGCCAGGGCGGTACCGCCGGCGCCCTCTATCTCCTTCGCACGGCGCTCCGCGCCAGCCTGGTCCAGGTCGGAGACCACGACGGTGGCGCCCTCACCAACCAGGCAGCTGCAGATGCCACCGCCCATACCACCACCGCCGCCTGTTACGACCGCAATCTTACCTGTGAGACGCACTGCTCCCCCTTTGGACCGATGATACCCGGCTAGCGGCCAACTGGGCGGGTGGTGTAGGGCGGGCTGGCCGCCACGCGGGCGTAGGCTATCTCCTCGTAGTCCGCCAGGGTGGCGGGAGGCAGTCCTCCCGGTACCAGCGTCTCCCACGGCCGCGCCGGTCGCTGCCGCAGCAGGTTGGGCAGCTGGTCCCTCAGCTCTGCCACCGCCGGTGGCAGAGCCGCCCCTGCCTCGACCGGCGCCCCACCGGCACCGAGGTGGGTGATCCGGCACAGCGCGTCCATGGCGGTGCCAACGGAGAAGATATTGCGATCGTCCCGCACCACCGCACGCAGGCAGTCGATCACCGGCGCCAGCGCGTCGCCGAGCACGTCGGGACCGTGGGAGGTGAGGACGACCAGCGACCACAACGCCGCCTCCCGCACAGCGGAGCGCACCGGCTCGAAGCCGTCCATGCCGTAATCGGTGCCGCCTCCCTCGCACACATCGCTCTCGTCGGTGGGCCGTACGAACTTGATGCTTCGGTTCTGAGCCACGTCCATCCCGACGCGGTTCTCCTCGCGTCCGAGGCTGGCCACCAGTGCCAGGGCGCACTCCGGCACGAGCTCAGCTCCCTCGCTGGTGGCGAGTGCCCGTCGACCCACGCAGCCGAGCGAGCCGGCGGCAACGGAGCGCACATACACGGACGGGTCCTCCGCCAGGCGCTCGGCCAGCGTGGATACCACCTCGGCGGTGGCGCGACTGGCATCGCCCAATCCGTACACGCCGGCCTTGCGCACCCACTTGACCGGCGACTGGGTTGCCTCGATGAACGCGTCGGTGGCCGGGGCGCCCACCGCCACCAGCCCATACGTGGCGGCACGCCGCACCGACTCGCGCTCGTCGCGCAGCGCCTCCGTCAGCAGCCGCACGGCGACCTCCGTGTCTTCCAACGCCGCCAACCGGTAGGCGGCGCCGATCCGCAGCGGCTCGGCGGCGTCGTGCATGGCGCGCAGCTGCTGCGCCAGGTGCTCTGCCTCGGATCCCTCGTTCGACGGGGCGGGTTCGCGCCCGGTGGTCAGCCAGTGGTGGTGGTAGCGCCACACCGTGATGATGTCATCGTCGACGTTCGACAGGTCAATGCCGGTGAGCGGATCGCTGCGCTCCTCCCGCCAGTCCACCCCATTGGCGGCGTCCACCACGTCGCCGGCGTCGGGATCGGTCGTGCGGTACATCCAGAACCGCCACATGAAGCGCGGGTTGTCCGCCCACGTATGCCAGTCGTCGCGGCGGTGGTTGCCGCGGTGATAGATGTTGTGGGAGTAGATGATGACGCTGCCGGCCTGCAGCGGCCCTGCTTCGAACTGCCGCACCAGCGGCCAGCCGGTGTCCGCGATCGCCTGCCGCATGCGGATGTCGTGGGCGGTGCGGGTCTCGCGGATATCGTCCGGGTCGTAGGCGCTGTCCGGGCCGCTGACCATCTGTCTCTCCAGGCCGAGGATGTTGAAATCGAAGTCGATGTGATCGGCGCCCGAGAAGTTGTCTTGATTCTCCTCGTGGTTGCGAGCCCAGTACTGGGAGTAGGGAACCGTCGCGGTGGGTCCCATCTCCAGGGACACCACCTGGGGGAAGTACAGCATCTCCACCTGCACCGGCTGATGGTGTCGCTGGCGACGGCCGTTCAGTGGCGAGTTGTCGTCCTTGTGCCAATGCTGGTCGCGGCCGGCGCTGACGAA
>CAJWOB010000276.1 GCA_913043885.1 uncultured Spirochaetaceae bacterium
GGCACTAACCTGTTTGCCGGCCTGCAGGCCGGCTATGCCCAGGTGCAGAGCAACTACCGCGGCAGCTACGTCAACCGCCTCCTGTTTCTGACCGACGGCCAGGGCGGTGAACAGGGCGTGCTGGAGATGGCGGGGAGCTTCAGGAACATGGACATTAACGTCTCCACCATCGGTGTCGGCCTGGGTTTCAATCTCGACCTGATGCGTAACCTCGCCCGGCGCGGCGGCGACAGCTCACGTTTCATCGCCAACCGGGAGAAGATGGAGGAGACCTTCGGCAGCGAGCTGGATCGGATGATCGTACCGGCGGCGCGCAGCCTGGAGATCGTGGTCAGTCCGGCTGCGGACGTTCGGGTGCTGGGCACCTGGGGGTACCAGCACCAGACCGCCGCCGACGGCATCCACTACCGCCTGCCGACGCTCCACAATCGCGACTACGAGACCATCCTGCTGCAGGTGGAGACGCCTGTGTGGACGGGTGGCGGGACACGCCGGCTGGCCACCGTGCACGGCGCCTATCTCGATCCGGTGCGCGGGCAGGTGGCCATCGACCCGGTCCACGTCGAAGTAGCCGCCGCTCAGACGGCAGCGGTGGTGCACGGCATATCCGATGCCATGGTGCTCAAGTCCGGCACGATGCTGCACTACGCCCAGGGGCTACCCGAGATCGGCCGCCTCTACTACCGCGAGCGGTCCGGAGGCCGGGCGCTGGAAGAAGAAGAGGTGGGCTAGCTGATCGCCCGCGTCCAGGCGCTGAAACGCGAGCTCAACAACGCCCGCGTCCGGCTGGACGAGGACACCCTGTTCGCCGACGAGATGGGGATCCTCGACAACTATCTGGAGATACTCGGCGGCGTCCTGAGCTACGACCCCGAGCGCTTGGCGACCATCCGCGACGACCTGGAGATTCGCCCGGTCGTGCAACAGCAGGCGTTCGCCGTTCAACTCGAGACGCTGTTCCAGGAGATCGGACTGTCGCTGGCTGATGCCGAGGCGGGGACCGTGGCCATCGGTGGCTTCTACTCGGATGCCCTCGGGAATACGCCGCTGCTCAGCTACCTCGACCAGTCGGCGCTGGTGGCGATGGCACAGCTACCGCGCTTCCAAGTCGTGGAGCGAGAGCGGTTCGATGCGGTGATCGCCGAGCAGAAGCTGTCGCTCTCCGATCTGATGGACACCGAGAATGCCATCGAGGTCGGCAATCTGCTGGCCTGCAAGTACATCTTCACCGGGGCGGTGGTGGCGTGGCCCGGGTCGCTGAACGTGTTCGCCCGCGTGATCAACTCGGAGACCGGCGTCATCGAATCGGTGGCGCAGGTCATCACGCCGCGGACCGCAGGTGTGGAGTCGATGCTGCAGGGATAGGGGGAGATATGGTGGGAATGCGCCGGGTGTGGATCGTGGGCCTGTGCGCCGCATGGTTTCTGGGCGCGTGTATGAGCCCGGGACGCCAGCAGCGGGCCGAGCTGCCGTACTGGTACCTCAATCCACCGGTGGCCGACGAGCAGATCTACGGGGTCGGTATGGCCGACATGGCCAACCTGAGTACCGGCCGCACCGCCGCCATCGCTCGCGCACGCGACGATATCGCCCGTCAGGTGAGTGTGACGGTGGAATCGTCGCTGACCGACTACGCGCAGGAGGCAGGCGCGGGCCGCGGTCCGGACGTACTCCAGTTCGTGGAGACCGTCTCGCGTCAGATCACCTCGGTGACATTGGAGGGGTCACGCGCCGAGGAGGTGGTCGTTGCCGACGACGGCACCGTCTACGCCTTGGTGGTGCTGTCGACCGCAATGCTGCGCGAGGCGGCGAGCGCCGAGTTCGTCCGCAACGAGGGGGCTGCCTTTGCCGACTTCAAGGCTGGCGAGGCGGTGGCTACGCTGGACCGGCAGCTGGCAGAGAATCCCACGCGAGCCGGCCA
The DNA here is from genome assembly GCA_913043885.1 of uncultured Spirochaetaceae bacterium. GTDB lineage: Bacteria > Spirochaetota > Spirochaetia > SZUA-6 > Bin103 > Bin103. The sequence continues at coordinate 1,922 of CAJWOB010000276.1, forward strand.
GTAGACGCGTCGTCTCGTGGCGCCGGTGTGGCCGGCGCATCGCTGCGTGGGTGGCCGTATCCGTTGCGGTCGGCTGTGTGGCGCCGGGCCGGCCGGCGGCCACCCCCGACTGGCTGGAAGCGCACCCGCGCAGTGACGAGTACTTTATCGGCATCGGCGGTGCGCCCGACACCGGCGCAGCCGCCGCCGACTTCGCGCTGGCGGCGCAGATCGCCACCACCATCACCAGCGAGCAGGTGGTCATCAGCCGCGAAGATCGGCGCGGCGGAGACGCCACCGTCGAGTCTCAGATCGAGACGCTCGTCGATCAGAACCTGGAAGCCGTCGAGCTGGTAGACAGCTTCCACCATGTGTCGCTGGGTTACTGGTTCTACTACCGCCTGTCCAAGGAGCAGTGGGACTGGATACAGAACCGCGACCGCTACGAGCTGCGCGACCGGGTCGGTGCGCTGGTGGATGCGGTGTTCCTCTCGCCGGAGGCAACGGTGGTGGATCGCCTGGCCGCGCTCGGCGGCGGCCTGGCGCTGCTGCATGCGTCGCAGGTCGGGGAGCAGGTCGAAGGGACGCTGTTGGGCGCGGCCGGCCGCTTCCTCGATATCCTCGAGGCCCAGCTCGGGGTGGAGCTGACCGGCGTCGTCCTGCAGGTGCAGCCGCCTTCGCAACAGACGCTCGTGGGGCGTCCGGTCGACCTGCACGCCCGGGTCCAGTCAGAGACGGGGCGGGTCGGTCGACTGCCGCTGCGGGTCACGACCAGCCCGGGAACCTCCGGCGTCGTATCGCTCATCACCGACCTCGACGGGGCGGCCCGCTTCACGCTCGCGACTGAGTCGCTCTCGCCCCGCGAGCACCGGGTTCTCGTGGTGCTGGATCTCGCCGCCGCCGGAGTGCCCACACAGGCGCTCACCATGGTGATGTCGGCGCCCGCGGCCACCGCCGCCGTCGCGGTCGCCGAGCTGCGCGCCTCGCTCCAGATCCTGCCACCGCCCGCTGACGCGCCGCCGCTGCGGGTGGATGCCGGTTTCGCAGAGCGGTTGCGCGCGGTGTTGGCGTCGAGGCTGCCGGTTGACTTCGTCCCATCTGGCGCCGGCGCCCCGCTGACGCTGACCGCCGCGGTGCAGCTGCGCGACGGCTCCAGTGACTTCGGCATCCACATCTCCCACGCTGCCATCGTGTTCACAGCGACCATGGGCGACCGGGAGCTACTGAGCTACTCGTCGGCGGAGATCAAGCAGGGCGGACTGAGCTTCGAACAGGCCCGCGCCAAGGCGGTTGCCGCCGTTCTGCGGGACGAGGTCTGGCCGGCCGAGCTGTCGGCCCGTTTGATGGCAGAGCTGGCGGAGAGCCTCGAAAGGTGAGTGGACCGACCACCACCCGGCTCCATCGAGCACGCCGACGGCTATTCTATCGGCGAACTATCCTGCCGGTGTGCTTGGCCCTCGTTCCGGTCCTGCTCTCCAGCCACGTTCGGATCACCCGCCACCCGGCGGAAGACGAGGAGCCGGTGTGGTCCCCCGACGGGACCACGTTCGCGTTTGTGACAGATCGCGAGGGTGGCGAGGATGTCTACGTCATGAACGTCGACGGGACATCTTCAACACGGATCACCGAGAGCGGTACGGAGTGGGATCCGGAGTGGTCGCCCGCTGGCGGGCACATCGTGCTTCGGTCCCTCCGTGACGGAAACGACGAGGTCTACGTGATGAACGCCGATGGCAGCGGCCAGATCGTACTTGCAGATCACCCGTCCGACGATTACGGTCCCAGGTGGTCGCCGGACGGATCGCAGATTGCGTTTGTCTCCACCCGTGACGGGAACGAGGAGATCTACTTGATGTCCCATGAAGGTCGCGCCACCGTCAGACTCACAGAGCACGGTGCGGCCGATTCTGAGCCCGAGTGGGCCCCCGACGGCTCGCAGCTCGCGTTCGTCTCGAACCGCACCGGCACCCACCAGATCTTTCTGATGCGGGCCGACGGAAGTGGCGTGAAGCGACTGAGTAGGCACGCAGCTGTCACGTACTGGGATCCGGACTGGTCCCCCGACGGGTCGCGGATCGCGTTCTCGTCACGTCGCGGCGGCAACTGGGACATCTACGTCATGAATCCCGACGGGAGCGGTGAACGCAGGCTCACTGAACACCCGGCGGGCGATCTCAGCCCCAGGTGGTCGCCTGATAGTGCGGCCATCTCCTTTGTGTCCTGGCGCGACGGGAACGCCGAAGTGTACGTGACGGAGTCGAAGCCGGCCGTCCAGGAGGCTGATACTGAGTAGTTCCGGCTATCGCAGGTAAGC
>CAJWOB010000277.1 GCA_913043885.1 uncultured Spirochaetaceae bacterium
GTTACCATGAACGGGGCTCGCGAGGTGCTCAGCGACGGCGCCATCGCCATCGACGGCGGCCAGATTGTCGCCGTCGGCAGGAGCGCCGAAGTCGAGGCGGCCTATCCACACGCCCGCCAACGGCGGCAGCTCGACGGCGCGCTGGTACACCCCGGGCTGGTCGACGCACACGAGCACACCGCCATGCATCTGGCGCGTGGCTGGCTGCCCGATTTCTTCGACCTGGACGACACCCACCGGCGTTTCGAGGTGCCGCTCTTCGCCGAGATTTCCGCAGAGGACGAGCACTTCGGCACGCTACTGGCCGCCATGGAGATGGTCAGCAACGGTACCACCGCGTTCGGCGACACCGGCTCGGCTGTCCACGGCGCGGACAGCGTCGATGGGGTTATCGACGCCGCGAACACGGTGGGCATCCGCGCGCGCACCGGCGGGCTGATCGTCGATCGCATGAGCGACGGGTATGGCATCCCGCAACTCAATCGGTCCACGGAGGAGTGCCTCGCCGCACTGGAGCACCAGTTGAGCGCCCACCCGACCGCCGCGGAGCACCGCGCCGGTTGCTGGGTGACGCTGCTCGGCATCGGCCTCTGTTCGGACGAGCTCCTGGTCGGTGCAGCCGAGCTGGCCGAGAAGTACCGCACCCAGGTGAGCATGCACCAGTCGTGCTACGACTGGGAGGTCAACGAATTCGTCGCGGCACGCGGCGGCCGGCGGCCGATCGAGCACCTGTTCGAGGTCGGCTTGCTCGGACCCAATACATCGCTGGTGCACATGATCTTCCTCACCCGCGGCGAGATCGAACGGCTCTCCGACACCGGGACCACCGTAGTCCACTGTCCCGGCGCGTCGACCCGCAACGCGATGAGCGCCGCGCGCTTCGGCCTGTTCCCGGAGATGTTGTCGGCCGGGGTGCCGGTGGGGCTGGGCTCCGATCAGGGAAACTCCTCGGATGGCCTCGATGTGCTGCGCATGGCCTACCTGGCCTCCATGCTGCACAAGGAGGTGCGCGGCGAGTTGCCGGCGCTCTCGGTGGAGCAGTCGCTGGAGATGGCCACGATACACGGCGCGCGGGTACTGGGGCTCGGCGACCACATCGGCTCACTCGAAGTTGGGAAGCGCGCCGATGTGGTGATTCACCGCCGCGACCTGCCGGAGATGCACCCGCCTTTCGACCCGATCAACAACCTGGTGCTGGCGGCGCAGTCGAAGAGCGTGGATACGGTGTTGATCGACGGGCGGCCGGTGGTCGATGCTGGCCGGCTGACCACCGTCGATGCCGCGGCAGTACTGGCCGAGGTGGACAGCCGCGCCGCGAGCCTCGCCGCACGTATGGGGTATCAGCCGCAGCGACGCTGGCCGGTGGTTGACTAGCGCGGCGGCGCAACCCGGGCTCGTCCTGACCGGACTCGCTCGGCGCTGCACCGCGCCGGAAGAGCCGCTTCAGCCACCCGCCGGAGGTCCCGTCGCTGGAGCGGCTTGACCGCTTGTACTCACCCCACGGCTGCTTGGCCTGGGCAAGCAGCTCTGCATCCTCTTGGCGGCGCGCAGCCTTGCGTCGATCGCCAGCCTCGCGGCCCACGTCGTTAACCCGACGCTGCGTCGCGCGCCTGTCTTCCTGACTCATGGTTGGTTGCTTCGAGTGTAATGGCACCGAGGGCGTCCTACCTGCCTGTTTTTCCACGAGACGGCGGCGGCAAAGCACAAAAGAACAAGCGGAGACCTACGGCCTGGCTGTTGCACTGTCCCCGATCGATGCCAGCGCCATCGATGTGGCGGGAGCCAACGCGGCCAGCCCTCGGACAATCGCTGGTTCGCGCCGGGATGTGGCTGCTGCGAGTGGCGGCCGGAGCACATCCGGTAGGATAGCGCGCTCCTTGGCGCGCAGCCGCCCGCGCGGGACAATCCCGGGGTGAATGCCCGCGACGACCACCACGACCACCGACGCACCGCCGTCATCACCGGTGCCGCCCGCGGCATGGGTGCCGCATGTGCCCGGCGGCTGGCTGCCGATGGCCGACGACTGGTGTTGGTGGACCTCGATGGGGCGGCAATCGAGGCGCTCGCCGTCGACCTGGGCGACGCAGTTGCCGTAGCCGGGGACGTGTCGCAGCGAGCGGACATGGCACGCGCGGTTGCCGCCGCCGAGGAGTGGGGCGGGCCGGATATCCTGGTCTGCGCCGCGGGGGTGCTGCGTCCCACGCGCGCCCTCGACATCTCTGACCAGGAGTGGCAGCTGGTGCTCGGGGCCAACCTCACCGGCAGCTTCGTTACCTGTCAGCTGTGTGCGCGGGTGATGAAAGCGGCTGGCTGGGGCCGTATCGTCACCCTTTCCTCTACCGCCGGGAAGACGGTGAGCACCCTCGGCGGCGCCCACTACACCGCATCCAAACACGGTGTGTTGGGCCTGACGCGCGCGCTGGCCAAGGAGTTGGGCCCGTTCGGCGTTACCGCCAACGCGGTGTGCCCCGGACTCATCGACACCGAAATGGTGCGCGACACGGTATCCGCCGCTGCGATCGCCGACTACGAGGCCCGCTTCCCAGTGCAGCGGTTGGGCAGGCCGGAGGAGGTGGCCAACCTGGTCGCCTACCTGGTCAGCGACGAGGCCGCCTACGTCACCGGCGCGGCGTTCGACATCACCGGCGGCGACTTTCTATCCTAGCAGGTGCCGCGCTAGTCCAGCTCGTAGTGAGCGACCACCGCCTCGTTTACCTCGACGCCCAGCCCCGGCGTCTCTCGGACGCTCAGGTAACCGTCGCTGGGCACCCACGGCTCGGTCACCAGCTCATGCTGCATCGGCGAGCGGTGAGGCTTGAAGTCCATGCACACCGGCTGCGGTCCCAGCGTAGCCAGGTGAATACTGGCCGCGGTGTTGAGCGCGCTGCTCCAGGTGTGGAAGCTGGGCTCCAGTTCCGCCGCGTAGACGAGCTGCACCACCTTCCGGGCGCCGCTGATGCCCAGCGCCCGCCCCGGATCGATCTGCACCACATCCACCCCGCCGCTGCCCACCAGCCTGGCGTAGCTCTCCACATTCCACTCGTCCTCGCCGGTGCCGATCTGCACCGGCGACTGGCCACGCAACGCGGCATGGCCGGAGAGATCGGCAGGTGGCAGCGGCTGCTCCAGCCAGCGGAGTCCGTAGGGTGCCAGGGCCTGGCAGCGCTCGATGGCGGTCTCCACATCCCACAGCCCTAGGTGGCCGGGGGTATCGACCACCAAGTCGAGGTCGCCGATCACCTCCTCGCGGAGGCGGCGCACCATCTCCACGTCGCGGTGACGGTCCTGCCCAAACAGCGCCTCCGGCCGCATCCCCCAGCCGGCCTTCACGACGCGATACCCGGCGTCGCGCATGAAGGCGAACTGGTTGAGCGTCCAGTCGGTGTCCTCCATGTCGAAGATGATGGAGCCCATCGCCAGCGCACTGCGGTCAGTGTCGCCACCGAGGAGCGTGGCCACCGGTTCGCCGGCGAGCCGGCCAGCCAGGTCCCACAGCGCCATATCCACCGCGCTTATGGCGAACGCGGCGATGCCCTCCTGGCCGTACCACCACACACGTTCGAGCAGCGCTTCCCACAACGGTGGCACCGCCCGCGGGTCGCGCCCGATCAGCAGCGGTGCGAATCCCGTTTCCACGATGGTCTTGGTGGCAAGGGCGGACTCGGGAAACTGTGAGATCGCCTCTCCCCAGCCGACGGTGCCATCGTTGGCCTCGACGCGGGCGAAGGTGAGGTAGCGTTCCACACCCCTGTAGTGGGGCTCGGGATAGGCGACGGCATGGGCGGTCAGCGACTCGATGGTGACGGGGACGTTGCTCATCGGATTACTATGCGGTTAGGAGCATACCCCGGCTTCGGTGTCCGCTTCGGCACCGCCTAGGCGTGGGCTGACAGACCCGTCCGCCCGACTGGCATAATCTCCTGAGTTGGCTCGATTGCAGCGGAATAGGAGGTTGCAAGGTTTTCTGGCCAGTCAATTGGATAGCAGTCCTGATAGTCGTGGTGTTCAGCCAGATTCTCGGGTTTCTCTGGTACGGCCCTCTGTTCGGCAAGATGTGGCTCGGTTTCATCGGCCGCAAGCAGGAGGACATGAAGATGACCGGCGGCACCATCGGCGGGTCGCTGATCACGGCGCTCATCGCCTTCGGTATCAAAAGCGGAGTAATGTATTTCTCGAAGAAAAAATTTGACGTGCTTCG
>CAJWOB010000278.1 GCA_913043885.1 uncultured Spirochaetaceae bacterium
CTTGCTGCTCGAGCCCATTACGCTGGAAGAGCAGCAGCGGGTAACCGCCTACCTCATTGCCATCTCGCCGGCGCTGCAGGTGGGTGCCTCACAGACGCGTGCCGAGGATCAGGAGGCGGAGCGGCGCCAAGCGCAGGCGGCCGCCACGTCCGCCGTCCCGGATGGTGAGCGCGGAGCGCAGCGGTTCGCAGCAGGCGACGCGCGGGGGATCTTCGAACAGACCTGCTCGCTGCGCCACGAGCTCAGCACCGTAGAGATAGCCCCGCCGGACAGCGCCGAAACCGCGCGCCTGCTGATCGCACGGATGGTAGAAAACGGGCTGGACGCCGCCACGGAGGATCTGGACGCGGTCCTGCAGCACCTGGTGGCCACCTCACCTACACCTCGGGCGGCTAGCCAGCGCCTCGAGCTGGCTATTCCAGAACCGCCACGACCGGCCGCTCCAGCTCGGGTACCGGCACCAGGCTGACCCGCACGTCGAACAGTGCGCTGAGCAGCTCTGCGGTGAGCGTGGTCTCAGCCGGGCCGGACGCCAGCACCGCCCCACCCTTGATGAGGGTTGCCGCATCCGCATAGCGCGACGCGAGATTGAGGTCGTGGACTACCAGCAGTGAGGCGATGCCGCGGCTACGCGCCGCCTGCAGCGCACGCATGGTGACGTGCTGATGCGCGGGGTCGAGGTTGGCGGTGGGTTCGTCGAGCAGCACCGCGCGCTCACCGGGCTGCTCCCACAGCTGCAGTAACGCACGCGCGGTCAGCACCCGCTCCAGCTCGCCTGCGGACAGGGTCGAGGCGATGCGGTTGGCGAACGGGCTGGAGTCCAGCAGCTCGAGCACGTCGTCGACCGCCTCGTCAGACGGCTCGTGGGGCCCGAGCCGGCACAGCTCCGCCGCGGTGTAGGGAAACGGGATGTGCGGCGCGACGCCCGCGTACGCGCGCGACGAGGCCTGATCGGCGAGGTCGAGCTCGGCGACCGAGACGCCGTTGAGCAGCACCTCCCCCGCGGCCAGGTGCAGCTCGCCGACGCAGGCACGCAGCAGGGTGGTCTTGCCGGCCCCGTTCGGGCCGAGCACCGCGTGCACGGTGCGCGGTGCTACGGCGAGGGAAGCACCGCTGAGTAGCTCGATATGGGCGTCCTGAGCGCCGACGTGATAGCGGATCTGGCGGGCCTCGAGTACCGCGGCCTCGGCGCTCGCGGCTGAATCTGCGCTCACAACCGCCCCGCCCGCTGCTCCCGCAGCAGCGCTACCAGGAACGCCGGCGCCCCGACGCTGGCCACCAGCACGCCAACCGGCAGCTCGGTGGGAACGAACAGCACGCGAGCCAGGAGGTCGGCGGTCACCATCACCAGCGCGCCGAGCAGGGCCGAACCGACGATGAGGCGGCGATGGGCGGCGCCCACCAGCGGCCGCAGCGCCATCGGCGCCAGCAGGCCGAGGAAGGCCACCACACCCGCGACCGAGGTGGCAGCAGCGGTCGCGATCGCGGCGCCACCGGCGACGTGGAGGCGCAGCGCGCGCATGTCCACCCCGGCGCTACGGGCAACGGTGGCACCGAGCACCGCCGAGTCGATCGCCGTCCCCTTGAAGTACAGCAGTATGCCGGCGCCGAGGACGACCGGCGCCAGGACGGCGAGGTCCAGCCACGAGGCGCCGCCGAGACTGCCCAGGAGCCAGAAGGTGGCCTGCACCTGCTGGGCGTTGGGATCAGCGAAGACCACCACCGCGATGGCGGCGGCGGCAAACGAGTTGATGGCGATGCCCACCAGCAGCATGGTCAGAACCGACGGCTCACCACGACGGCTGCTGACCGCCAGCAGCAGCGCGGTTACGCCGACGCCGGCGGCACCGGTGAGCACCAGGGTGAACAGGTGACTGCCCAACTCCCCCAGAGCTGCCGCCAGCGGAATCGCCGCCAGGGCGACGGCGGCCGCCGCGACCGCGGCGCCCGATGAGACTCCTATCAGCCCGGGCTCGACCAGCGGCGTGCGCAGCAGGCCCTGCATCGCGCTGCCCGCGGCGCCGAGCCCGGCTCCCACCAGCATGGCAGCGAGAACTCGCGGCAGACGTATCGCACCGAGCACCGCCGCGTCGCGGGCGATATCACCGTCGGCGGAGGCCAGGCCCAGACGGGTCAAGGTGACCGCGACGATACGGCCCGGCGACAGCGCGTAGGCGCCCACGCCCAGGGCGACAACGGCGGCGACGATCAGCAAGCCGAGCAGGGTCGGCAGCAGCCAGGAAGCGCGAGGGTTCGACACGGAGGGGCGGGGAGCGGGCGCTATGAGCGCAGCTCGGGGTGCATCGCCAGAGCCAGGTCGCGGACCACGAGCCCCAGCCGAGGGCCAAAGCCGAGCAGGTAGTTGTCTTCCAGGTGGACGATATAGCGTTGCCGGCCGGCGTCGGTCAGCGCTACCCCCGGCAGATCCAGCACCCCGTCCACGCCGCCGATGCTATCCATGCCGGCAGTCATCATCAGCAGCACCTGCGGATCGGCGGCGACGACGGCCTCCGCAGTGAGCGGCCGAAAGCCGAGGAAGCGGTCGCCGGCGTTGTCGACACCGGCCAGCTCCATGATGTGCGATGCCTGGTTGTTGCGCCCCGCCGCCATCAACACGCTCTGGCCACGGGCGTACACGAACAACACCCGGGGCCGGCTGGTGCTCGCCGACACGAGCTCTGCCGCCGCAGCGAGGTCGGCATCGAGCTGCCGGCTGACCGCCTCCGCCTCCCGCTCCCGACCCAACGCCACGCCGATGCGACGTATCTTGTCGTGGGTGCCCTCGACCGTGAACTCCTCGGGGAGCACCAGCACGGTGACCCCGGAATTGCGCAGCAGCCGGAACGAGGCAGTCGGCTCGGCTTGTGTGGTTGCGATCACCAGGGTGGGCTGCACCGTCAGCACTCCCTCTGCGGTGATGCGACGCTGGTAGCCGACGACCGGCAGCTCGGTGGCCTCCGGTGGGTAGGTGGCCGAGATGTCGATACCGACCACGGAATCACCGGCACCGAGGGCGAAGACGATCTCGGTGATCGCCCCGCCGATGGGGACGATACGGCTGCTGTCTGGAATGCTGACCCGGCGGCCGCGGTAGTCCACCACGACCGGTCTGTCCGCGTCGCTCGACTGGGCCCCTTCGCCGTCGCCGCCCGCGAAGGCGATCGCCGGCAGCAGCGCCAACAACACGCAGAGGACGACCACCGAGGCGCGCCATCTGCTCGCTTCGTGCATCTGGTGAGAGTATAGTCGAGCAAAGTGACGGCGGTGGAATATAGGTTCCTTCGATGGCTCCTGCCATCCGTGTTGGTTGCGGGGTGCGCCTCGGCCCCGACGATCCCCGAATTCGCACGCCAATTCGACGATGATCCGATAGTCGTCGAGGATCTCGGCGGCGGCGTCACCCTCATCGCGGTAGACGCGACCAGCGAGGACGACTGGACCTACGTCGACCTCGACGCCGCTGCGTTGGTGGTGCCGCGCGACCCCGCCAACGACCCCACCTGGGATCTGGCGTTCCAGCGGTTCCGCGTCAGCGCCAACGGCGGCGCCAGCGGCACCGGCGGCGTCGAAATCGGCCTTAGCCGCTCGACCGACTTTGCCTCGCCGCCGGGCCCGGATGAGGTGGACTGGATCGTCGATCGGCCAGGTGCCGGAGATCGCGTTCGACACGCGTTTACCTCGAGGGGCGACTGGTTTCGCTACGACATCTTCACCCACTCCCTCGCCTCGAAGGAGCAGGTCACCCTGGTGCGGTCGACCGAGGGAACGGTGTTCAAGGTACAGCTGGTCACCTATTACGACCGCCTGCTGCTGTCCGGGCATCCCACCTTCAGATACGCCAAGAGCTCGTAAGCGCAGAAGAGGCAGCGCCGACAGCCGTCCACAGCGGCGACGAGATATGGCACAGTCGTCCGATAGTGAGCACGCCGGCGGCCTCGGACGGCTTCTTTGGGCGAGAGAGGGAGCTCGAACGCCTCACCCAACTGCTCGACGAAGCTATCGAGGGCACAACCCGCAGTGCTCTCCTGACAGGCGAGCCTGGCATCGGCAAGACCCGCCTGGTCGAGGAGTCTTGCGACCGGGCCGCAGATCATGCAGCGCTCACTGGGTACGCTGCCACGGTCGGTAACCGCCGCTCTGGAGCTGGACCAGCCTGCATCGAGACCTCGGAGTCGACGCCCCAGTCGCGCC
>CAJWOB010000279.1 GCA_913043885.1 uncultured Spirochaetaceae bacterium
CTGGCACAGCGCGTGCGACTCGCCCTTCGCGACGCGCTGGTCGTTCACGAAGGTGCCGAACTTGCTCTTGTCGATCACCGTGAGCGCGCGCCCGTCGCACCGCCGTTGCCATCGCGCTCACCGCCAGCCTGTGCGCCACGGTGGTCGCCTGCGGGCCGATCGGCCAAGCACAGGAAAGTGGTCTGGGACGGGCGCTGCGGACCAGGGGACGGATCGCCTTCCTCGCCCCCGACGGCAATGTCCAGACCGCAGATCAGGCCGGCAACGCGGCGTCGCTGACCAACGACGCCGGCCTCGGCGCCAGCCAACGGGCGGTGGTGAGTTACTCGCTGCCGACCTGGGCAGCCGGTAGCCGGCGGGTCGCGTTCGCCCGCACCGAGGTGACCGAACGGTCCCTCGCCACCACCGTCGTGGTAAGCGACGGTGGGCGCGTCGGCTCCGAAGCCAGCACCGTGTTCGAGAGTGCGGAGCATCGAGCCATCTACCTATCCTGGTCGCCAGACGGCGAGAAGATAACCCTGCTGTCTGGCCTGCAGTCGCGGCCCGAGCTGGAGCTCGGTCTGATCGATGTCGCCACCGGCATCTACTTACCGCTGGATGTGGGGCAGCCCTACTACTGGGCGTGGTTGCCGGACAGCCTCACAGTGCTGTCACACGTCGGCGGCGACGGCCGCGTGTCCGAGAATGCACGCCTACAGCTGATCGCCGCTGGCAGCGCCCAGAGTGAAGCGAGTGCGCCGGTCGGTGCTCCCTACAATCTGCAGCCGGCCGCTTTCCAGTCGCCGGCGGTGACCCCCGACGGCCAGCACATGGTCCTGGTTACCGCAACGGGCAACCAGGCGGCACTCACTCTGCGTACCGTCCGCGGCGGCGAGGAGTACCGCGTCGCCGACGTCCCGGGGATGGCCTACTTCGACATCTCTCCTAACGGCCACTACGTCGCGTTGTTACAGACTCGCGCACCTGCACCTAGCATGGCGAGCTCGCTGTCCATCTTCGATATCCGCCAGCGCGGGCGCAGCGGTGCCGAGCACGTGCGCAGACTGGCCGAGCTCGACGAGTCACGAGCGCTGGCGTTCTACTGGAGCCCGAATAGTCGCCACGTGGCGTATCTGGCGCCCGCCCGCCCCGAGAACGGCGAGCTGACCATCGATGCGATGTTCGCGACCGAGCAGCGTTTCTACGTAGCGCTGCGGGTGGCGGACGTGCGCACCGGCCGCAGCCGGTTGGTCACGACCTTCCCGCTTACCCAGGAGTACGCCCGCAACGTGCTCCCCTTCTTCGATCAGTATCAGCGTTCGGGCACCATGTGGTCGCCGAACAGCCGCTACCTCACGTTCTCGGCAACCACTAGCCGCGGATTCCCGGGAGTGTTCGTAGCAGCGGCAAGTGGCCGGTTCCGACCTGAGTTCGTCGGACCCGGCGACCTGCCGTTCTGGTCGCGACGCTAGCCTAGCCGTCGCCAGCGCCGGAGGGCGCGGCCTCGGTCTTGGCGTCCACCGGTTCGCCCGCGACCTCAGCCTCATCGCCAGTCGGCGCGGGAGCGGCCGCGCCGGGGGAGCCGCCGTTGCCACTTGGCGCGGGTAGCTCCGTGCCAGTCGGCTCCTTGCCGTTGGGACCGAGCAGGGCGAGGACGTGCTTGGTGCTCATCGAGTTGTGTTCCATCAGGTGATTGGCGATGGCTCGCACCTCGTCCTCGTGGGCCCGCAGCAAGTCGAACGTGCTGCTCTGCAGGTCAACCCAGACCTTGCGGAGCAGCTTCGCCTCCTCGGCGGTCCCACTTCCCTGCCCCTCCACCAGTGACTCCCAGCCAGACAGCGGCGGACCGAACTGTCCAGATTGGTACAGCATGAAGAGGCGACGGCGAACCGAAGCGTAGTCTCCGGTCGGACCGGTGTAGAGCTTGCCGAAGATGAGCCGCATCGCCTCCTGACCGGCCATGCCGACCATGATGTCGCGCGTGAACCGCTCCAGCGGGAAGCTATGCATCTCCTGCTCATTGTCCGGCAGCATGAAACCCAGCGCGCCGCCACGGCGGAGGATGGTGACGTGGGTTATCCGCGTGTCGGGTAGTAAGTAGTGTTGGGCCACCGTATGGCCGGCCTCGTGAATCGCGATCTCGTACCGCTGCCCCTCGGGCATGTCCTCGATCGGGTTCTCGATGCCCATGTACTGCTGTAGGAACGCCTTCTCTACGTCGTCCTGCGAGATGGCGCGGCGGTGATCGAAGAGCGCGATGCGCACGGCATCTTTGGTGAGCGCGGCCATGATCTGTGCCGGTGTGGCCTTCTGGTTGCCGATGACGATGGCTTCCACATCCACGGTGTCGTCGTGGCTGATGGTGCGCAGATAGCCCTCGACGATCTCGCGCCGGCCGCTGGCGTCCGGCAGGTCGACCTGGATCAACTGGTCGAAACGGCCGGGGCGGGTGAGTGCCGCATCTAACACGCCAGGACGGTTGGTGGAGCCCATGAACAGCACATGCCAGTTGCGCTCGGGTGGCTTCTTGCCCATGAGCTTGTAGAGACGACCCTGGATCTTCTCCTTGCGGGTCTTCTCGTCGATGCCGTCCATCTCATAGAGCAGACGGGTGAGCGCACCGGTGCCACCGCTCATGCCGCCGAAGCCACCGCCTTCGCCACCGCCACCGCCCATGACGCCGCCACGGCTGGCGCCGACAGCGTCGATCTCGTCGATGTAGGCGATACAGGCGCCGTAGCGGCGGGCCAGCTTGCGGGCCTTGCGGACGAACCAGATCATCTTCATGACGTCCACGCCCCAGAACATCGCCTTGAAGCCCGAGCCCTCGATGGAGATGAAGGCGACGCCGGCTTCGCCGGACATGGCCTTCGCCAGCATGGTCTTGCCGGTCCCCGGCGGTCCGTAGAGCAACAGCCCGTTGATGTAGCGACCGCCCATCTCGACGAATTGCTCGCGATCGGAGAGCAGGCCCAACCACTGGCGCACCAGCCGCTTCAGCCGCGGCTGGCCCCAGTAATCGTCGAAGGTGATGATCTTGGGGTCTTCGGGGCGTATCCGCTCGATCTTGGAGCGGGACATGAACCAGAACAGCGCCCCGAACTGGACGATCATGTAGAAGATCGCCACAACCAGCTGCATCAGGTTGCTGAGCAGCCACATGAGGAATGCGTTGCTGGGCTCCCACATAAAGGCCGCGGTCAGCAGCCCGGCAGCGATCGCCCACGGCAGCAACCGGCGCAACTTGGCGCGCATACGCTTGGAGAGACGGCTGTGGCGCTTGACTACCTCGATGCGGTGTTTGACCAGATCGGGAACGTGAACGTTGTCCCAGAAGCCCGGTCGTGCGCTTGCGTCGGCAGGTGCCGGTGGCTGAGCGGTGCCCGCGTCTGCGGCCGACTCCGAGCCGCTTGCGACGGCTTCCTTCTCTGCCTTCTTGCCGCGCTTCTTGCTCATTTAGGTCCTTCTTCTGAGGGTGGGCTACCTGGTAATGTACCAGATTGACTAGTGGAGTCCAGGATTTCGCTCACTGGACTACGAAGTAGTGCCGATCGAGGTATCTCACCCGCTCCAGCGCTGGGCGAGCAAAGCGGCTGGCCGGGAATTCCTCCGCGACGGCGAGGTAGTGTCGGCGCGCCTGGCGCAGATCGCGCCCCGCCCACGGTGACTCCAACACCTCAGCGAGGCGATAGCGCATCTCGGCGTCCCGCCGACCGTCATCCAGCGGCGTGCTACCGCCCTGGAGGTGGCTCTGCAGCAGAAGGAGCGCCGGCTCCCACCGCTCGGCATCCTGTAGCAGCGCGACGGCGTCTCGTTTCACCTCCGACGACTCCGCGGTTGCCGGTAGCTCGAGCAGGGCCGACAGCATCTCCGCCACCGCCGCCGCGTCGTCGCGGGCGATTGCCGACCGTGCCAGGCCCATTCGAGCGTCGACGAGATATAGCAATTCAGGGGGGTGCGCGTCAGCAGCGCCAAGCGCGCGGCGAGCAAGCTCGCGAGCAAGAAGCGACAGCGGGCGCTCGCCACGCACCGCGAGTCCGCGGAGGAGGCCGGCTCCCCGACGCCCGGCGCGGACGCCGCCCGGCGCTCCGTCCGGCCACCTTGAAACCCGACCGATCACACGCCATGCACGACCAAGTGGGGGAAGCTTGAACGTTCTCTGTCTCGACCTCGAAGGGGTGCTCATCCCCGAAATCTGGCAGGCGGTGG
>CAJWOB010000280.1 GCA_913043885.1 uncultured Spirochaetaceae bacterium
AGGACCGCCACTGGCGCCGTCGACGCCAGCGCCGGTGTCGGCGCCACCTACGGTGTCGGCGAACGGACGGATGTTGTCGGCGTGCTCGCCGGCTGGCGGTTCGAACAGCCGGATGTCCGGCTCGGCCCCCCGCTGGCCGTGGAAGTCGAACAGCAGCTGGCCGGCGGTGTCGGCGAGGCGGCCGTCCTGCAGGCGGATCTGCAGCACCTTGCCCTGCTCGTAGGTCTCGATCTGCGTGAGCATCCGCTGCGCGTCGGGTAGCCAGCTGGACAGGTCGCGGATGCTGCGCCCGATGCGCGCGGTGCTGACCCCTGCCTTGGTGAGGCTGTGCAGAGCACGCGCCATCACTACCTCGCCGAAGTCGAACCACGCTAGGCGCCGCGCCACCTTCGCCGGCCGGATGAGGTCGCGCCGTCGCCAGGCGCGGATCTGCGCCGCCGGCACGTTCAGGATGCGGCTCAGCTGGGCGGTGGTGAACAGCCGCTCGAGATCCTCGACCTTGTCCTGGAGCCCCAGCAGCTGCAGGAACGTGGTCTCGCTGACGATCGACAGATCCTTGGATCGTTCCTTGACCTCACGCGCCCTCACCAGCGCACGGGTGGGATGACCATCGGCGCGCAGTGGCCAGCCGGCATGGCCGACGACGACGTAGGAAGTGGTAGCGGAGGTTTCTCGGGCAACCCGACCGCCAGCTGCCTCGACCCGTTCGGCGGCCTCGCTGCGGGTCATCGACACCAACTTGCCGACGAACGCCACCTCACGATCGTCCAGCGCAGCGGCCATCACCGCAGCGTTGCGCCCAGCGCCACTCATGAGTCCGCCTCTTCGATCAGCTGTTCGAACACCGGCGCGCGCATCACTCCAGCGCCAGTTAGCTCCACATAGGACACCAGACAGTAGATACGGGGCTCCACCCAGGACACTTCGGGGAGCCGCTCCGGCGGGGAAAGCAGTGGACCGGAAGCCGGGTGACTACGCAGCAGCGCGCAGATCCGCTCCCGCAGCGCATCGTCGAACCCGGTGCCGACCCTTCCTGCATAGCTGAGCTTACCGTCGCGGTGCGTGGCGACGACCAGACTCCGAAACCGGCCATCCGTGGCGCTGCTCCCCTCCTCGGGCAGATACCCCAGTACGACGGCATGATCGTACACGCGCTTCTTGAACTTCGTCCAAGCGTCACTGCGCTTTCCCGGCTGATACACGCTGTCGCGGCGTTTGGCGACCACCCCCTCGAGATCGCGCTCGCTGGCCTCGGCAAACAGCGCCTTGCCGGCGCCGACCACCGGCTTCGACTCGATGACGCTACCATCCGCTGCCAAGCCGACCAGCTCTTCCAACGGCTTACGCCGCTCCTCGAGTGGCAGGTCCATGGTGTGCTCGTAGTCGAGATAGAGCAGATCGAAGATGCAGTAGCCCGTGCCCGGACGCGGCTTTGAACCTGACCTTACGCCGCGGGTACGCAGCACCGCTTCGAAGCTCGGCATCCCCTCTTCCAGCGCGATGATCTCGCCATCGACCACCGTACCTGCGGGCAATCTAGTCAGACTAGTCAACTCCGGGTAGTGGTCGGTGACGTCGTTGCCGTTACGGGTAAGGATCCGCAGCGCGCCTGCCTCCACGAAGGCGAGCGCGCGTATTCCGTCCCACTTGATCTCGAACAGGTGCTGATCGGAGTCGAAGGCCGCACCGAGCTTGGCAAGCATCGGCGCGACCGCAGCTGGGAGCCGGCGGCTCAACCCGCCTTGCGTTCGCGCGTTCGGCTCGCCGCGGATCCGGTGCCGCTGGCGCCAGAGTCGCGCTTGGTCTTGGCGCTCGGCGCCTGCTTCTTGCCAGCGGCGGCCTTGGGTTTCCTCTTGGGCGCCACTGCCGCCGCATCGCCAACCTCGGTAGCGTCCGCTACCGCCTCGGTTGCGGCAGCCACCGCCTCGGCCTCGGCCGCGCTCTGCGCCTCCGCCACGCTCTTCTTGAGCGCCTCCATGAGGTTGATGATCTTCGGCTCCTCGGCGTCCGGCACCTGCACCACCTCCTCGCCGTCGACCTTCAGCTGAATGAGCTCCGTGAGCTTCTCGATGTAGCGGTCGGTGTAGCTGGAGAAGTCGAAGTTCTCGATCATCGAGGCGTTGATGAGCGTGGTGGTGAGCTTGAGCTCCTCGGCGCTGGTTTCCTCCTCGCTGATCTCATCTTTGAACGAGTCGGCCATCTTCACCTTCATCTGATGATTGAGAATGGTCATGGTCAGCACCCCGTCCATCGACCGCAGCAAGACCAGCTGTTCCCTCTGCTGCACCACCACCTGGGCGAGGGCATGCACGCCACGCTCCTCCATTCCCTGCAGCAGGAGTTGGTACGGCTTCTGGCCAACGGCGCCGTCGGGCACCAGGTAGTAGGTGCGGCCGGCGTGGTAGACCGGATCGAGCGCCTCCGGGGCGACGAATCCCTCTATGTTGATGGAGCGGTCGCTCTTGGTGCGCAGCTTCTCAAGCTCGTCCTCCTCGATAACCACGTAACTGCCCCTTGGCGTACTCGTAGCCCTTGGTGATGGAGTCGTTGCTGACCTCACCGTGGAGCGGGCACACCTTCTTGTAGTTGATGCGGCTGTTACATTCGGTGTGCAGCTGGTTGAGGTTGATCTGCGCGCCGGTGGCGTTGGCGGTGTACGCCTTTACCGGCACCGAAACCAGGCTGAGCTTGATGAATCCCTCCCAGCTTGAGCGTGGTGGCATGTACCCTCTTTGGCCACGCTAGGTGGCCGTCATTGTGGTGTCAAGCGCACGGCTGCGCCCCATCCTGCTCCCACTATCGGCGGCGCGGTGCAGCCCCTTGGGAGCAGCTTCTGCGGCGACGTCCAGAAAGCCACCGACACCATCTGGCAGGTGACCTGTCCTCCGGGTATCCTCGCGACGCTCGCATGGCCACCGTTATCGCCGTCATCGGCGACCGCTTCATCCGCACCAAACTGCTGCGCGCCGCCGTAGAGAACGAGCTGGCCACGGTCGGCGATGTCGACTGGCTGACCGACGAGCACGTCTGGCCGGACACGCCGATGCGGCATGACGACGAGGTAAGCGAGTACACCGGCGACCCGTCGCAGGTGGCCGAGCAGGTGGCGACCGCGGACGTGGCGGTGGTGCATATGGCTGCCATGCACCGCCGCGTGCTGGAGTCGGCCGCGCGGCTGCGCTGTGTGGCCTGCGCCCGCGCCGGCGCCACCAACGTGAATCTGGCCGCAGCTCTTGAGCGCGACGTCGTGGTTACCAACGCCCCCGGCCGCAACGCACGGGCAGTAGCGGAGTTCACCGTCGGTGCCCTGATTGCCCATTCCCGCGGCATTACCGCCGGTCACCGCGACCTTGCCGAGCACGGCCGTTGGCGCCCCGATCTCTATCACTACGAGGGGGTCGGCCGTACGCTCGCCAACCTCACCGTCGGCATCGTCGGCTTCGGGCATGTGGGCACGCTGGTGGCGCAGCTGCTGAAGCCGTTCGGGTGTCGGCTGCTGGCCAGCGACCCGTGGGCGGATGTCACTGCGATCGCCGGCCACGGTGCCGAGGCGATGGCGCTCGACCAGCTGCTGCAGCGCGCGGACGTCGTAACCGTGCATGCCCGCCTGCCTAGCGGCTCGCCGCCGTTGATCGGTGCGGCGGAGATCGCGCTGATGCAGCGCGGCGCCACCCTGATTCAGACGGCGCGGCCCTCCTCGCTGGACTACGATGCGCTGTGCGACGCGCTCGCCGAAGGGCGGCTGGCCGGGGCGGTGGTGGACGTGTACCCCGAAGAGCCGCTGCCAGCCGACAGCCGGCTACGGACGTTGCCCAACGTTACCCTTACCCCACACATTGCGGGGACAGCGCGGGAGAGCGCGGAAGAGGGTGCGATCATCGCGGCGCGCTGCGTGGGACAGTTCCCGCGCGGCGAGTCCATCGACTACCCGATGAGCTAATGGTCGGGCGCAACGGCGGCCCTGGCAAAGGCAGGTGCGAATGGTAACCGACGTGGCCGGCGACCTCGGTCTCAAGATCATGCTCGACCGTTATGCCGTCAAAGACATGACGCGGCGATCGTTGGCTGCGGGCGACACCGTTATCGCCTGTGTGGATACCCGCACCGGCCAGCGCGAGATCGGCACGGTGGAGCGCATCGACGACGACCGCGTCGTCGTCGTCGTCGACGACGACGAAACCCAC
>CAJWOB010000281.1 GCA_913043885.1 uncultured Spirochaetaceae bacterium
GCCCAGCATCATCGTCGACGTCGTGCGGAAGCGCTCCGCGTTGGCCAGCCTGACCGCCGCCTCCGCCGCGGTCGAGCCACTGTGTCCACGATTCGATGCAGGGCTCCATTATCCGGCACGGACTAAGGTGTTCGATGATGCTTCTGATCCTCGTTCCATCGAACGCGAACCGGTAGGCCTGCAGGACGGGGTACGGCTTGGTGCTGGCATCGTCCCACATGACGACAGCCTCCAGAAGTACCGAGTTGCCGACGGGTGTGATGACCGCGTGCTCGACGCCCGTGACAGATAGAGAGTCCGCCAGCAGGTACTTGACCATGCTATCGCGACCGGTGATGTCGCGGAGGTTTGCGCCCCGATAGAGGACCACGTCGCGCTCCTGAAGCGCGGCCAGACGCCTCTCGTCGCCTCGCCGGAGCGCATCTACCCAGCGTTCTACCGCGCCCTCGGGGGATTCCAGAACGCTCGAGCCGATCACACCATGCGCGCTCAGTAGCAGAAGCAGAGCTCCTGGCTCGGACGGTCCGGTCGCGCAATCTGATGCGCAGAGCTCTGCACACGGCTGCCGAGAACGCGTGCGCTGCCGGAGACTGGGAGAGCTGCTGCCGCCACGCCAACGACAACCTGGCACTTCAGCTCACCGACTCGGGGGTCTACACACCACCAGGTGTCGCTCACCTGCCTTGCTCTGGCGGAGCTGGAACGGGGGCGCATCGCCAGGGGGCAGGAGGCGCTGCAGCGCCTCGGTCGGATGTGTCGCTACCCGCAAGCCCCCGCGCCGCGCGCTGCAGCAAAGATCGCCCGCATCACGGGGGACTTCAGCAGCCTGGCTGCCGCGGACGCGATTCTCCCAGCAAGGCCGGGTACATGAGCTCGCACCCTTCAACTATTTCTGCGCGAGTCGGCAAACCGCGTTGGCATTGAGTGCGGTGGTTGCAACGATCGGGGCGCAGTGGAGGAATTCGAGGAGTACTTCCGGCCGCTCAGCGGGCACTACCTCACCGGCGGACCCGGGTCGCAGTGTACCGACGCGCTGCTGGGGCTACTCTGTCGCACGCTCGGCCGCCTCGATGCGGCGGCATCGCACTTCGAAGACGCCGTCACTTTCTGCCGCCCGAGCCTTCAGCCGGAGCTGGCGTGGACCCTCTACGACTACGCGACGACTCTGAGTCTTCGCAACGCTCCCGGGGACGGCGAGCGTGCGCGGTCGCTACTCGACGAGGGGGTACGCGTCTGCCGGGATCTGGGCATGCTCCCGCTGCTCGCGAAGATCGAAGCTGCTCTTGGAGAGAGAGCAGAACCTTCCTTGTACGGTCTCAGCCAGCGGGAGAGGGAGGTTCTCGGTCAGATGGCCAAGGGCTTCAGCAATCAGGAGATTGGCGCGCACCTACACATCAGCCAGCACACGGTCGCCGCACACGTGCGCCGGATTCTGCAGAAGACAAGGACCGCCAACCGCGTCGAGGCTGTCGCCTTGGCCACGCGCGAGGGAATTCGGTAGGAGTGCGCCGCGAATCACCCCAGCTCTCGAGGCGCGCAGGAGCCATCTCCCACACGTCGAGCGAGCGGAGCGTGGCGGTGCTGTCGGGGATGCGGATAGATCCGCTTGGTCAGGCGCACCTGCTCCCCGCTTGCCCGGATCGAAGGAACTGGCGACCGGCGTCCGCGTCGGCCACGTGAATGTCGTCGAAGACCAGGACGTGATGCCGAGAGCCCTGGCCGCGCTGGTCCAGCACCAAAAAAGGCGGCTGATCGGCGTAGCAGGGTACCCAGTGGGTCTCGGCATCGCCCGCCGCTCCGGCGCAGAGCTCGGTTTCGAGTCGGGTCTTGCCTATACCCGGTTCGCCACAGCCCCACGCCCAGCGCGTCGTGCCACCAACACGAGGCGCGTGGGATACGGAAACGTGATTGAATAGTGGAGACTGAAATGCCGCATCAACCAACCTCCGCACCCGAGCAACCGGCAACGGCGACGGGTGTTCCCGTCCTGGGCGTTCGGGACACCGACTGACCTCATGGGCCGACGAGAGCGCGAGATCGCCGACGCCTTGACGACGGCAGATCTGTGGAAGCTGATGCGACGACGGGTGCCGCCGATCGTGTCGGAGTACTTCCGTGGCGGGGCCGACGGTGAGTCTGCGCTGCGCGGCAACGTGCGCGCGTTTCAGCAGTCACTGACGACAGCGTATGGGGCGGTGAGCTACGACACCGTCGATATGCGCACGAGCGTGGTCGGCCACGACCTCGCGGTGCCGTGGCTCATTTCCCCGGTGGGGAGCATCAGAACCCTGTACCCGATGGGAGATGCGGTTGCCTCCCGGGTGGCCGGGGACTTTGGCACGGTGATGACCCAGTCCACCCTCTCCGGAACGCCACTGGAGGATGTGGCGGCCGCCTCGTCGGGCGCGTGCTGGTACCAGCTGTACCTGTGTGGTGGGCGCGATACTGCCTTGCGCGCGATCGACCGCGCCAGGAAGGCGGGGTTTACCGCGCTGGTGGTAACCATCGACAGCGCTGTGGCGGGGCTGCGTATCCTGCACACTAAGCTGAAGCCCGACAAGGCAATGGGTCCCTATCGCGGTCTGACCGTGATCGAGAGGGTGGCGAAGGCGTTTCGCAAGCTGCGGCTGGCCTCGGAAATGCTGCGGCACCTGCCCTGGCTGCTTCGCTACTTCGGCGATGGCGGGCTGATGGAGTTCGTCAACGTCATCGACCAGCGCGGCAAGCCAATGCCATTCACCGATATCGCCAGCCAGCTGGCCGCGTCGGCGGTGACCTGGGCGGACATGGAGTGGATCCGAGAGGCGTGGGGGGACGACAAGCCGCTGATCGTAAAGGGCGTCCATTGCGCCTACGACGCGCGGAAGGCCGAGGAGCTCGGCGCGTCCGCGGTCATCTGGTCCAACCACGGCGGCCGGCAGCAAGACCGCGTCCCGCCGGTGCTCCACCTGGTGGCACATGAGATGCCGCTCGTTGGCGACACGCAGCTGGAGTTCATGATGGACGGCGGCATCCGCAACGGCACCGACATCCTGGTTGCGCTGTCGTACGGCCTCAAGGCGGTGGGCATCGGCCGCGTTACTGCCGCTGGCATCGGCGCCGGCGGGCATAGAGGCTTGACCCGCGCGTTCGAGATATTGCGCGCCGATCTCGATCGGGCGATGCGTCTAGTGGGCGTCTCGACTGTCGACGAGATCCGTCGCCGAGGCGCCGAGCTGAGGAGGGAGAGCCAGCTGCACGGCGACGGTCACCTGCCGCCTTTCGTGTTCTAGCGCTCCGGCCTCGGGCGTCACGCCCCGGCAGGGCCCTCGTTCTTCCACCAGCGGACTTCATTGCTTCCTCGCTCCGCGCACGCGGCAACGTCCAGCTGTCCGTCGCCATCCAGGTCGGCCACGATGATCATATTGGCGTGGGGCCAGCCGTCCTTGAGGAGTTGCATGTCCCATGGGCCTCGCGGATCGCCGCGGTGCTTGAAGAGCGCGACCCCACCGGCGTCTCCCCACGACGTGGCTACCACCTCGAGCTCGCCATCGCCGTCCAGGTCCGCGCTCACCGCTTCGAAGGCATGCGGGAAGTGCTCACAGATAACGTGCTTCTGCCAAGGGCCTTCGTCGCCGCGGCCGTGGCCGCCGTTATCGTACCACACGATCTGATGGGTGCCCGTCTGGTCCGCGTCCCTCGGATGTGAGAAGCCCACGGCCATCACCAGATCGACGGCCCCGTCGCCGTCCATGTCGGCGGCGTGTCCATGGATGGGCCGCGGTACGGTATCGATGAGGCGCTTCTTCCATGGCGCACGGTGGTCACCGGGATTCTCGTACCACACCACCTCGCCCGTGCCCGGCACCGTGCCGACGATGTCGACGCGGCCATTGCCGGTGATGTCGGCGGCGCACACTCCGCGGCTCTCGGGCGTGTCGTCGTCGATCGTGTGCTCGAGCCAGGCTCCGTCGCGATTCTGGAACCAGGCGAACTGGTTGCTGATGCGCCAGCCCGAGCCGACGACGTCCAGATTCCCGTTGCCGTCGAGGTCGGCGACGGCGAGGTCATAGGCACCGGGAAGGCCACCTTCGGTTATGTAGTGGTGGCGCCACGACCGAGGGTTCCGGGGGTCGCCGTCGAAGCCGAACCAGAGCAGGCAGCCGTTCAGGTTGTCGACACACACGACTTCGGGCTTGCC
>CAJWOB010000282.1 GCA_913043885.1 uncultured Spirochaetaceae bacterium
GGATGGCGGGGAGGTCCAAGAACCCGCCGGTGAATCTCACCACACCGTCGGCCGCGGCGTAGCGGTACTCGGGCGCATCCGGGGTGAGGAGCGCCGTGCGCCCGCCGCCACCCAGGGCCGCCACCTCTACGCGGCGGTACACGGAGTCGGCGGTGTAAGCGTCGTGGCCGGCCACGTCGGCGGCCATGCGCCCGCCACCCGGGAGCAGCACGAACGTCAGCTGCGGGTGGGCGCGGACCAGGGCCGCCAGCCGACGCGAGGTGGCGGCGCCTACTCGGTTGCTGTCGAAGAGATCTCCCGCCGAAACCAGCACCTCCGCGCCACGTTCGGTGGCGTCGCCGCACACCGCTTCCAGCGCGGCAAGTTGGCGATCGAGGAATGCCCCGCCGGCGCCGTCCGCCCGTAGCGGCGGCCGTACGCCGAGGTGGGCATCGGCGACATCGGCGAATACCACTACTGCGGTCGGTTAGTCCGAATGTCTCACCAATTCGCCTGCAGAGCACCTCGTCTGGGCTGACGCATTGGGCTGGCGGAACATATGTGTCGTCATGGACTAGTAGGACTTCTCACACTCCACAGGCGGTCGCACTATGGCACGAGGATTTCACTCAGGGAGAGACACTTCGGGCATGGCACTGGCGTCTGTGGGAAGTCCACGTTAGATGGTGCCGAGCGAGCCCTTGGCCAGTGACAGGTCGGCGGCCATCACCGCGATTCCGGAACGGCGGTCCAGATCGCCAAACAGCTTCTCGATACTCGCCACCAGCGGGCGGACGTCGGCGGCGGGCAGCATGCTGATGATGGTGCGACTGGCGCCGCCGCCCTCCCCCAGGAAGTCCATCAGCGAGCCGAAGAGCGGCACCTGGCCCAACGTGGCGCCCATGCTCCGCGACTCAAACACCGAGGCGCCTTCCACACCCCGCTGCAGAAACAGGGTCATCATGTCATCGAGCTCGCCGGGATCGCTGAGCACTACCACCAGAAGTGCCTGGGCACGCGCCGGCGCCTCCCGCTCTTCTGCGGCCGCCTCACGTGTGTCGCCGCGGGTTGGCGCGAGATTCCGCCGCACCACCTCCAGCAGGGCGGACTCGTCGTGACAGCCAATGAGCTCCTTCCTGAGGGCGTCGTCGAGCCCCAGCCGAGAGATGTGGGCGAGCGCACGCAGATAGTCCTGCGGCTCCGCGTCGGGGCCTATCAGGACGAAGAACAGCTTGCTGCGCTTGCCATCGACGCTGTCGAACGCCACTCCCTTCTTGCTGACCGCCACGGCCAGGAGGAACGGTACGTCGCCAGGAAGACGGGCATGCGGGATGGCGACGCCGTTCTCGAACCCCGTCGATCCCTCCGCCTCCCGCACCTGCAGCGCCGCCCGTATCTGCGCCGCGTCGAGCGGGCTGCCGCTCGCCATCAGCTCCGCCAACTCGTCGAGTGCTGCGGCCTTGTCCCGTGCCCGCAGCGAGATGCTGCAGCGGCGCACGTCGAGGGATTCTCCTACGGTCATCGGTCCACCTCCGCACCGCGCGTCACGCCGAACCGCGAAATCAGCGGCCCGACCAACTCGTTGATGAACACACTCAGCAACACGACATTCACCAGCAGCGTTCCGATCTCCACTGCCCGCGGGTTGTCGGCGGCGCCAAGCGTGTTCTGCACCGTCAGCGCCAGTCCGATGGCCACACCGGCCTGCGGGAACAGACAGTATCCCAGGTAGCGGCGGACGCTGCGCGGCGCCCCCACGGTAAGGCTGCCCACGGTCACGCCGCCGAACTTGCCGACAAAGCGGACCGCCAGGTAGACCAGCCCGATGACGATGACGGTTGCCTCTGCAAATACGCCGATGTCGAGCTCGGCGCCGGCCAGAATGAAGAACAGCGCGAAGATCGGTGGCGTCAACGGCTCCAGAGCCTCGAACACCCTTCGATTGCGGCTGCTCAGATTGATCAACACCGCGCCGGCACACATGTTGGAGATGAGCGGTGACAGGTGCAGCACGGTTACCAACGCGGTCCCGATGAACAGCAACGCCAACGTAATCAGCAGCGCTTCGGTTGCGGCGCGCGTGCGGGTGCCGAAGTGAATCAGCAGGGCTCCGCCAACTCCGAACAGTGCCGACAGCCCGATTTCTCCCAGGCCAGCGGCGATGCCGGCCAACGTGCCCGCCGCCGACTCACCGACCCCCGCCAGCAGCAGCGCAGGCGCGACAACGCTGAGACCGCCAGAGAACAGCAGCACACTGACCGCATCGTCGAAGGCGACCACCCCGAACAGGTAGTCGACGAACTCACCCCGCGCTTTCAGCTCACGGACGATAATCACCGTTGCGGCAGGTGCAGTGGCAGCGGCAATGGCGCCAAGTAAGAGCGCCACCTCCACCGGCTGGCCAATCAGCCGCATGACCCCCAGCACAGCCGCGAAGGCGAACACCGCCTCGAAAAGCGTTACGACCAGGATCTTGAGGCCGGTGCGCCGCAGCTTGGTGAGCTGAAACTCGCCGCCGATGGTCAGTGCAATGAAAGCCAGCGCCACCTCGGTAATCGGCGTGAGATCGTGTACCGCGTCACGGGACACTAGCCCGGCCACGGAGTCGCTCACCAGTAGACCGGCGAGGATGTATCCGGTAATCGACGGCAGGCGGACGAGTCGAGCGAGCCGTCCGAGCAGATAGCCAGCCAACAGCAACACCCCCAGGCTCATAAGGGGGTGCGAGGCGATGAGCTCGGTCAGCTGCTGAAGGAAGCGAGGCAGCACCAGGGTGCCGGTTCGCCACCCTATGCCCAGCTCGCGGTGCGGTCAAACGACGAGGCGGCCCCCGACCCAATCGCGAAGATGTGCCGACCGCCCGTCCATGATAGCGTCGCCGCATGCGCGTGCGCCCTCTGCTGGTCCTTTCCGCGGCAACTGTGGCTTCCCTGTTGGTGAGCGGCTGCTTCGGGCCGACGTTCGGCGGGGGCGCTCAGCCGACCCCGACCGTGGCAGGGGAGCCACAGGTCTCTCCGGACGGCTCGATGGTGGCGTACGTCCACAACCTGGATGGCGAATTCGATATCTGGGTGGTACCGATCGTCGGTGGTGCGCCTCGCAACCTGACCAACAACGACGTACCCGATGCGGATCCCAGCTGGCTGCCAGATGGCTCGGGAATCGTGTTCACCAGCCGCAGCGAGGAAGGAGTCTGGCAGCTGTTCAGGATGGATGCCGACGGCGGCAACCGGCGGCAGATAACGAGCTTCCCGACACCGTGACGCTAGGCGCGCCACGTCGCGCTGCTGGTCGCCACTCCCACCTCACGCAGGATCCGCGGTAGCCCCCGGGCGCCATCATCGTCCGTAGAGACCGCGAGCTGGCCGAGCAGCGTGGTCGTGGGCGACGCGACTTGCCGTAGCGCCTCGAACACCCGCTCGGCCGACGCCTCGCCGTCGCAGAACAGCACGAACGCGCCACCACCGCCGCCGCCACTGAGCTTGCCGCCGGCGGCGCCGGCCTCCCGACCGGCCTCGAGCAGCCGTGATTGCGCGTCGTTACCGAGCCCCAGCACGTTCGTCAGCACGCGGTGGGCGTCGGTGGCCAGCTCCCCCAGCCGCCGGCCGAGTGACCCGCCGCCGCCAGCCGCGCTGGCCTCTGGTGTGAAGGCGTCGACCGCCGCTGCGCTAACGCGCCCTAGCTCCTCCAGCGCGGCGTCGACCGTCGCGTCGCCGGCTGCGCGTGCCTCCGCAATGCGGCGTACGTTGGCGGCAGTCGATGCGGCTCGCGGCACGGCGCCAAAGACCAGGTGGAGATCGGCGGGCGCAAGCGGCATCAGCGTGGGCAGTGGCCGGTCGTCACCCACCGCCAACGGCCGCCACTGGAAGGCGGCGACGCCCCCAGTGTGCGCCGCGAGACCCGTGTCGGCGCCGGATGGGGAGCCGTGGAAGGCGTGCTCCAGCCGATGGGCGTTTGCCCACACCTCAGAAACCCCTGCAGCGCGTGCCAGCGCCACGCACAGTGCGGCGCTGGACCCGAGCCCTACTCCGTGTGGCAGCGAGGACCGTACTACCAGCAGCCCTTCCGCGCGCCGCGCCGCCAGGTTCGCCACCTCGTGCAGCGCTGCAGGCAGCGCGGTCTGGAGTGCTACGCCCTTCGCCCGCGCGCTGGTACGGCCATCTTCGGCCACGTCGCCGGTATGGACGAGGT
>CAJWOB010000283.1 GCA_913043885.1 uncultured Spirochaetaceae bacterium
GACGCCGACTGCGCCGGCGCCGGCGCCGGACGCTGCGCGACGGACACCAATGCGCAGGAATGGCAGCGCGTCGCCGCGCGCGTACACGAAAATTTTCGTGAGCGCGTCGAGCACGAAGAACGGGTGCCCGCTGCTGAGCGCCGTCCGCCGCCCACTCCACCTGCTTCGCGGCCACCGCTCCGTTCTCGCCCAGTGCCACCTCGGTACCGGCGAAGCGGGCGGTCACCACCCCGGCGTTCGACAGCCACAGCGTGGCGCTCTGGTTCACCTCGATGGAGATCTGCTCGCCGGTCTGGAAGAAGCGCTGCAACGAGGCGCCGCCGTCCACCACGTAGCGGAGCAGGCAGTTGCCGCGGAAAGTCAGGTGGACGGCAAACGGGACCCGGGCCGCGGCGACCTGCGCCACCGCGTGGGGGATCTCGAGCCGCCGCACCGGTGCACTGCTGGCGGTGCCAGCCGGCAGCTCCGATGAGCGTGGTTCCGCAGCGGGCTGGTCGCCTGCCCCCTCCTCGGCTGTCGCCGCCTCCGAGGTGGCCTGCGCCGTCGCATCGCCACCGCTGCCCGCAGGGTCGAGCGGCGTGCTGCTGCTGGCGACGCCCGGCCTGGGCAGCAGATCGAGCCTCAGCTGTACCTGCGGAGGGGTCTGGCTGGCGTCGGCGTCACGCACCAGGACGGAGAGGTCGGGCCGATCATCGCCGTCCAGGTCGAGTAGGCGCACACCTCCGACCCGCAACCGCAGCTCGCCATCTGGGTAACTCGCCAGCAGGTCGCCATCGAGCTCGCGCAGCGTCAGCGGTACGGCGCCAGTACCGCCGTCGATGGGCACCTCGATAACGGTGCCGATGTCGAAAATGGCGACCGTTACCTCGTCTTCGAGGGCAACGAAGGTGACCGACGCGGGCTCCGGGGCAGGTGCCGGCTCTCCCGAGTCCCCTTCCGGCCGGATGGCGAACCAGTACACTGCAAAGGCAGCGGCAGCGATCGCAACCGCACCACCGAGGCCGGCCAGCAGCCGCGCCCGCGACCCGCGATCGGACTCGAGCAGCTCCTTGATGGGGATCGGCTGCTCCTGCAGCAGCAGGTTGCGATACAGGCTCACCATCTCGTCTGGGTCGAGATTGAGGTAGCTGGAGTAATTGTGGATGAAGCCGGCCACGTAGGCGTCGCCGGGCAGGACCGAGAAATCCTCGCGCTCCAGGGCGTCCAGATACCGACGCGAGATGAGCGTGTCGCGCGAGGCCTGCTCGAGCGTCACGCCCATCCGCTCGCGTGCCTGCACCATCAGCTCACCGACCGACTCCACCTAGCCCTCCGCCCCAAACAGGAAGTCGGTGAACACGTTGGCATCGGGCGGCGACTCGTAGTCGAAGCGCGCGTCCGGGATCGCCTGGTTGATGCGGATGTCGGTGAAGTCGAACACCCGCTCCTGCAGATTGAGGGTGAGACCGGTGATACGGCGAAGCAGGTTGCTGGCAGAGATCGATAGCTCCAGCTGGCGGAATCCCTCAGAGGGGTTGTTGCTGGTGAGTTTGAGCTTGGTCACCGGCTCGTCGTCGTCCTCCTCGAGCGGGACCGGATCTGGACCGACCAGGTAGGCGATGGCGTAGTTCTGGCGCAGCGCGCGCAGCCCCTCGCGGCTGGCAAGATCGGCGCCGCCTCCGGTGCCACGGTCGCTGAGCTCCTGCTCAAAGATCACGTCCAGGCTCGGATAATAAACGGTAAGTAGCTCCCCATCGCTCACCAACACCTGCCCCTCGGGCTCGTCGAAGTCGAGTCGCAACTTGTTGGGATGCTTGTAGGAGATAGATCCAGAGCTGACCTGGTCGTCGTGGCGAAACTGAAATGCCGCCTCGTAGTCGTCCACCTCCGCATAGGTCTCGGCAACGGCGCTGAAGTAGGCCTCGGCGGTAACCACCTCCTGGCTGGACGCGCCGAACGCCGCCAGCAGCAGTATGAGGGAGACGGCGCACGCGCGCTTCGAGTCCGGCACCGCGGCTTTGGTGCACCACACCGCCCGCATTGTCAACGCGCTCACCGTCGGCAACCTGTCAGCCTACCGCCGAGACAGACTGCTCGCCGGCGTCGGCCGCGGTGCCCGCAGCACTCGCAAGCACACGCCGCAGGGCGAATCGGATGTCCTCGTCGGCGATGGTGAGAACGACATCGCACCGAGCGCACACGAAGCGTGACTCGCGCAGATGGTGCTGCGCACAGCCGACGCACAGGACGCGGCCGCATTCGGGGCAACGACCGCCGGGAGCCTCGTGCGGTGGCTCGCCGCGGAGGCGAAGCGCCGGCTGCGGGGGCAGCTGTTGCGGCACCCACCACTCGCGTGCGCAGTTGGCACACTCGATACGGCGCTCGTACCGGCGCCGGACACGGGCCAGGAGGGCGACGGTCCGCGGGTGGTCACCGTCCACCTCCAGCAGTGTGTCTATCTCGGCGCGGGCACGCGGGTAGTCCTCGGTCTGCAGCAGCAGCGCCACCAGATTACGGCGCAGGTCGCCCTGCGTGGCGCCGCGGCTGGCCTCGTCACCGCTCGCCTCCGCTTCGACGAGCCGCAGCCCCTCCCGGTAGGCGGCCTCGGCCCGGCGGTACTCCCCCTTGAGGCCGGCGAGGTTGCCAGCGAGGTTGTGCGCCGCGCCGTCGGCGCGTAGATCGAGGAGCCGAGCAAGCAGCTCTTCGCCGCGCATTATCCGGTCGGCGGCGATAGATGCGGCCAGCGCGCCGGCCACCACGTCGGCGTCGCCAGGGGCCGCCGTCTCCGCTCGCTCCCACGCGTCGGCGGCATCGTCCAGCCGACCTGCGCCAGACAGCAGCCGTGCCTTCTGTCGCTCTAGCTGCGCCGCCGCCGGCAGTCGCACCCCACCGGCAGCTGCCGCCACCGGGGTGCCGCCGCTCGAGATCCCCGGCAGCGCGGGCGCGGCTGGATCGGGCATCTCGAGCGCTTCCAGCGCATCTTCCAGCCGGCCGAGCGCGGCGAGCGCCTCAGCATAGTCGCCGGCGATGGCAACATCGCCCGCTGCCTCGCCGCCCTCTCGCGCGCGCTCCAGGAGCGGGAGGGCGGTTGCCGCATCGCCCTGGTCCAGCATCACTACCGCCTGGAGATGGAGGACGTACGGATCGTCGCCGGCCACTTCGACCAGCCGCTGCAGCCCTTCCTCACCGAGCTCGCCTATTCCGTAGCGCGTCTGCGCCAGACGCAGCCCGAACGTGTGGTTCTCCGGCTCCAGCTCTGCGGCCTCCTGGAGACGGCGAAGCGCCTCCTGGGTCTCGCCGCGGTGCAGTAGGCACAGCCCGTAGAGATGGGTGACCACGGCATCATCGCCGGTCGGGTCAGCTACTAGGTCGGCAAACGCGCGCTCGGCCTCGGCGTAGCGCCCCTCCACGAAGGCACGCCCCCCGCCGAGCGCGCGGGCCAGCATCGCCGCCCGCCGCGTGGCCGGCTCGGCGGCAGCTCGCTGTTCACTGCCTGTGGCGTCCGCAGCGGTGGCAATGCGGGCGAGCGCGTCCACGACCAGGTCCAGCTCCAGCAACGCTTCCTGACGCAGCAGCAGACGCCCGGCCTCGCCGTAGCTCGCGACCGCCTCCTCCACGCGACCACCCTCCTCCAACGCCCGCGCGGCGTTGCGGTGAAACAGGGGGAACGCCGGCTGCTGCTCGGAGGCGCGCAGATATGCACCCGCCGCGCCGCCGAAATCGCCAAGTGCGTGCAGCGTGTTGCCGTACACGTTGAGTGCTTCGGCGGAGGGAGCGGCGCTGGGGTCGACCAGAGGCAGTAACTGGTCACGGGCGCGCACGAATTCGTTGCGTGCGTAGTAGAGCGACGCGAGCTCGTAGCGCGCCGCGGCGCCCGCCGCCGCGTCCCCGGCGGCGGCCGCGACCTCACGGTCGGCGGCCGTCGCCACGTCGCGTTCCGCTGCGAAGGCGGGGATCGCCATGGCGAGATTGTCGAGACTGCCTTCGAACGACACCGACCCGGTGAGGCCACCTTCATCGTCCGCCGCACTGTCCGGCATCTCGACGGTTTCGACCTCGCCGCCGACCGGGGGGGCCGCGCCGAGATCTTCGTTCTGGGCAAAAAGCGCGCTCGGCATGCCAGCCAGAAGGGCGGCCAGAGCCAGGGAGAGCATCGAGCGAATGGTCATGTTCACAGGTTCCA
>CAJWOB010000284.1 GCA_913043885.1 uncultured Spirochaetaceae bacterium
TGCCCCACCATCCCCGCGCGCGGTGTATAGCGAGCTGTATCACGTGCTCAACGGCCCTTCTGAGATGATCCGGGAAGGAGCTCTGAAGTACTTCCGCTTCAACGGCCGCGGCTGGCCGGAGCAGCTGTTCGACCTGGAGGCCGATCCCGAAGAACGGCACAACCTGATCGACGATCCGGCCTACTCGGCCCGGCTGGCCGGGTTGCGTGCCAAGCTGGACGCGTTCTGACGGACTTGCAACCGTAAGGCATGGCCTCGAGCGAGTTCACCGACTCCCACGTGCACTTCTGGGACCTGCGCCACGAGTCGCTCACCTATGAGTGGCTGGAACCCGACGGCCCTCCGGAGGAGGACCTGGGTGACTACAGCGCCATCAAAGCCCCCCGCTACTGGATGGATGACTTCGTGGCCGAGAGCCGGTTGAGCGGCACCACCAAGGCGGTGCACGTGCAGGCAGCGGTGGACACGCCCGATCCGGTGGAGGAGACCGCCTGGCTGCAGAGCTTTGCCGATCGCTTCGATATGCCCCTGGGCATCGTCGCAGCGGCCAACCTGGAGGATCCCCGGCTGGCGGAGACGCTCGATCGCCACGGCGCCCATGCCAACTTCAGGGGCATTCGCGATCTGCGCTACGACGACTATCTGAGCCGGGAGGGGTGGCGTGCCGGCTACGCGCAGCTCCAGGAGCGCGGACTAGTCTGTTGCGCCGACCCGCTGGTGGAAGTGATGGATGATGCGGCGGAGCTCGCGCAGCGCTTTCCAGGCATCACCCTGTGCATCGACCATGCCGGGTATCCACGCCGGCGGGACAGTGACTACTTCCAGCAGTGGCGGCGCGGCATGCGGGCGATCGCCAAGGCACCCAACACCGTGGTCAAGATCTCCGGCCTGGGTATGTGCGACCACGCATGGACCCTGGAGTCGATTCGGCCGTGGGTGCTGGAGTGCATCGATGCGTGGGGGGCCGAGCGCGCGTTCTTCGGCACCAACTGGCCCGTCGACCGATTGTTCTCCTCGTATCGGGACGTGGTCGAGGCGTACCGCGAGCTCATCTCGGACCTCACTACCGGCGAACAAGAGGCGCTGCTGTCGGCGAACGCGGACCGCGTCTTCCGGCTCGGATGAGCGCGGAAGTATCGGACCAGGCACGCGTCCAGCGACTGGAGCCGCCGAGCGGGCCGGTGCGGATGGTCCTCGACACCGATACCTACAACGAAACCGACGACCAGTTCGCCTTGGTGCACGCACTGCTGTCGCCGGAGCGGCTGCAGGTCGAGGCGATCTACGCGGCGCCGTTCCACAACAGCCGCTCCACCGGTCCGGGACACGGAATGGAGCTCAGCTACCAGGAGATCCTACGCCTGCTCGGCGAGCTGCAGCTGCCGGCGGAGGTGCCGGTGGAGCGCGGCTCCACCGACTATCTGTCCGGCGCCGGGCCCGGCGACAGCGCGGCCGTCCGCGACCTGGTCGCCCGGGCGATGGCCAGCCCGGCGGAGGACCCGCTGTACGTGGTGGCCATCGGTGCGGCCACCAATGTAGCCAGCGCCCTATTGCTCGAGCCGGAGATAGCCGGTCGCGTCGTCCTGGTCTGGCTCGGCGGGCACGCGCTGCACTGGCCAGACACGGCCGAGTTCAACCTGCGGCAGGACGTTGCCGCTGCCAGGGTGCTGCTGGATTGCGGCGCGCCCTTGGTGCTACTGCCCTGCCTGGGTGTGGTCAGCCACCTGCATACCTCGGTGCCGGAGATCGAACGCCACGTGGCACCAGCCGGCGGGATCGGCCGGCTGTTGGCCCAGCGCTTCATGGAGGCATGCGCGTCCGCAGCAGGCGGCTCGAAGGCCATCTGGGACATGGCGGCGGTCGGCTATCTGATCGACCCGGAGTGGGTGCCAACGCAGCTGGTGAGTAGCCCGGTGCTAACCGATCAGCTCACCTGGCAGCTGGACGGCGACCGGCATCAGATTCGCTGTGCCACCTACGTCCATCGCGACCGGGTGTTCGCCAAGCTGGCCGAGCACACGCGCCAATAGGCGCTCGGAAGCGCTAGGCGCTCAGAAGCGAGGTGGGGACGGCAGGGTAGGGTCCCACCAGGCTGCCTCGAGGACCCCGAACGCGGCGTCGAGGGCGGTCGGCGAGCCGATCCTCCGCAGCGCATCGACCGCCGAGGTAACCACCTGACCGCAGGGGTCATCCAGCGCGGCGATGAGCGACGCCTCGGCTCCCTGCGCGGCAGCGCCGATGCGGGCCAGCGCGTTAGCGGCGCTCACCCGCACCTGATCCTGTGCGCACCAGTGGGCGCGTAGCTTCTCGTGCCACTGCGGCCGGTCCACAGTGAGCAGCCGCCCTAGCGCGCCAACCGCGGCGGGGCTGCCGATGGTACCGAGGGCATCGCTGGCCACGCGCACCACATGGTGGTCGTCCCCTTCCAGCGTGGATAGCAGTGAATCCAGCGCCGGTTCGCCGGCGCTGTCCATCTCGCCCAGTGCGAAAGCAGCTGCTACCCGCGCCCACGGGTTGGTGCTGCTCAACAGCCGGACCAGGGCCGGGACCGCCACCGCCCCCACGGCGGCGAGAGCGTGCGCGGCGTCGTCGACGTGGTAGGCACGCTCCTGAAGGACGCCACCGTCGTTCTCCAGCAGCTCCGGGCACCGCTCCAGCACAGCTTCCAGGGCCGGCACCGCAGGCTCGCCTATCGCCCCCAATGCGTACGTGGCGGCCGAGCGAACCTGCTCGGGCCGCTGGTTCAGCAACGCTACCAGGCTGTCGACCGCATCGGCCGCGCCGGCACGGCGGCAGCCCAGCGCCTCGATCGCCGCCACTCGCTCGGCGACCGACAACGACTCGTCGCCGGCCGCGGCGGCCATCTCGGCGTTCGGTCGGCCGGCCCAGCCGTTCTCCGCAACGGCGCCGGCGTCGAGGCTGGCGTAGCGGCTCGGTGCTCCCCGCAACCAGTCCCACAGGTGTGAGCTGGCCAGGGCGCCGGGCGACAGGTCGGGCTCGGTGGGGCCACCTTCGGGTGCCTGCCAGGCGTGATCCTCGCCGGCCCAGCCGTTGGCTGCCGGAGCCGCCGCGCGCATGAAGATGAACTTCACCATATAGCGCGGGTCCGGCATCTGGTTGTTGCCGGCGGCGTGTCCCACATCGAAGTGGGTGATGGAGACCGTGCCCGCGGGACCGTCGACGGGCAGGAGGTGCTTGCGGTCTTCGGCGTCCAGGCCGCGGTTCAGCTGTGTGCCACCGATGACGTGCGTCGGCCCCCGCTCGACCGGCGTGTCTTGCGGGTAGTACATCACCCGGGCATAGCGCACGTGGTGCTGGCGAGGTCGGGCCAGCGGGGTGTAGGCGTCCTGATGGCAATGGTCCACCAGACGCTGGGCCAGCTCGGCCGAGCTTCCCTCGACACGAGCCTGGATGTGACAGAAGCGATGCGGATGCTCGATGTAGTTGGGTCCGAGGAGGGAGGTCAGCGCGCCGAGGACCTCCGGCGAGCGCAGAATGTGCCGCATCTCCGGCACCACCGGCAGCACGTTGTTGCCGGGATTGTCGTCATCGTCCACCCGCTCGTTCAGGCGCGCGAGGATGGTCTCATGCAGGCCGGCGGGTACTGTCGGCGTCAGCCGGAGAAAGCCGTCCACGACAAAGCGTCGTGTCTGCTCGGAGGTCAGCGGGACGGAAGCGGGGCCAGTGCGGGTCACAGCCGATCCTATTGGGGCCGTCCTGCGCGAGGCAAGCTGTGTTCGGCACACAACGGGGCGGTCGGTGGTATCCGTATAGCGTACAGACAGCAAGGGAGGGCCCCGACTCGCTTTGTCCTGCCGCTATGCGGATAAGGACGTGTCCGTCTTAGGACGCCGGTCACGACAACGAGTTGTGGGACGCTACACTAGGCTCCACTGCGCAAGGATGCGGGAGCCAGCTCGCCAATCGAGCTCTCCAGGGCGGCTGCCTCCTCGGAGACTGATCCCTCGACCCCTTGTCGTGGCGCCGGCAAGGGTGTGTCGTACTGGTAGTCGGGCTCGGACTGCTGGCGGTGCCAAATGGTCCGCATCTCGCGCCAGGCACCGAGCAGCGTGTGCGGCGGCGGCACGTCGTCGGCGATGGCGCGAGCCAGCTTCTTGAGGTTGTAGCAGGGCACGCCGGCGTACATG
>CAJWOB010000285.1 GCA_913043885.1 uncultured Spirochaetaceae bacterium
CCGCCACACCCGCGTGGCGTAGCCGTGCTCCATCATGCCCAGCCGCTCGGCCAGCACCACCGCTCGCCCCAGACCCCAGGCTACCGCCTCGCCGTGGGTCCACCGCATCCCCGACGCCGATTCCAGTGCATGACCGAACGTGTGGCCGAGGTTGAGCGCCTCGCGCCCCGGATCGGACGTCCCCCCGGCGTCGGGTGACGGTCCGCCATCGACCGGGACCGCGCCGCCCTCGCGCATATCTGCCGACGCTACCCTGCCCTTCAGCGCCAGGCAGCGGCTCACCATCTCGCCCAGCACCTCAGGTTCGCGCGCCCGCACCGCCTCCGGCCGCGTCTCCAACAGACGCAGCAACTCCTCGTCACCGAGTAGCGCGGTCTTGATCACCTCGGCCAGCCCCGACAGGTAGTCCCGCTCCGGGAGGCTGCCCGCGGCCTCCGGGTACACCAGCAGCGTGTTGGCCGGATAGAAAGTGCCGACCATGTTCTTGCGCGATCCGAAGTTGATCCCGGTCTTGCCGCCAAGCGACGCGTCCACCATGCAGGTGACGGTCGTCGGCACATAGGTAAGGCGCACGCCACGGAGCAGTATCGAGGCCGCGAAGCCGGCGAGGTCGCACACCGCCCCGCCACCCACCGCCACCAGCTCGTAGTTGCGGTCGGCACCCCGCGACAGCGCAGTGTCGATGATGTCGGCAACGTGCTGCCACTGCTTGGCGTCGTCGCGC
This sequence comes from uncultured Spirochaetaceae bacterium, assembly GCA_913043885.1. Taxonomy (GTDB): domain Bacteria; phylum Spirochaetota; class Spirochaetia; order SZUA-6; family Bin103; genus Bin103. The sequence continues at coordinate 725 of CAJWOB010000285.1, forward strand.
CCCGGCACTACGAGGGCGTCGGCGTCGCTGCCGCAGAACAGACGGTGGGTGGTGGCATCGCAGACCACCAACCGGCCAGGCGCCGCCGCCACCTGTGGCAGCCCGGAGCGGATGTCTACTACCGTGCGGTAGCTGCCTGCAAAGGTGTACGCGGTTGACATGATCGGCCTCGCGGCCGTCCGCGCCCGGGATAGCTAGACCAGCCCCTCCAGGTCGCGGATAGCCCGAAACCGCCGTAGCTTCGCGAGTGCCGCCTCCTGGATTTGTCGAACGCGCTCGCGGGTGATTCTCATGATCTGGCCAGTTTGTTCAAGGGTCAGCGGGCCGTGTCCGCCCAAGCCGTAGCGCAGCTGGATGATCCGTGCCTCTCGTTCGCTCAGTTTTTGCAGCACCTCTTTCAGGGTGTCGTGCAGGGTGATGTTGAAGACGACCTCGACCGGATCTTCCGCCAGCTCATCCTCGATGAGATTGGCCAGGCTGGTGATCTGCTCATCATCCACGGTGACATCGAGGGAGGTGGTGTCCTGCGACAGCTTGACGAGGTTCTTTACCTTAGTGAGGGGCAGCTGCATGTAATCGGCCATCTCCTCGAGCGAAGGACGTCGCCCGAACTCCTCTGTGAGGTGGCGCGCCACGAAGTAGCTCTTCTTGATGGTGTGCAGCATGTGGATGGGAATGCGGATCGAGCGGCCCTGATCCGCCAGTGACTTGATGATCGCCTGCCGGATCCACCACGTGCCGTACGTGGTGAAGCGCGTCCCGCGGCGATAGTCGAAGCGCTCCACCGCCTCGATGAGCCCGATATTGCCCTCGTCGATGAGATCGAGCAGGGAGAGGCCACGGTTCTGAAAGCGCTTGGCGATCGATACCACCAAGCGCAGGTTGGAGTTGATGAATCGCTTCTTGGCGGCGGCCAGTTTGGCAGCAATGCGCTCGATCTCCTCTTCGAGGGCACCGATGTCGGTTTTGCTGGCACCGTTGTCGCTCTCCCGGCGCAGCTTGTGCTCCACACGCTCCAGGCGCTTGCTGCCGGTGGCGATTGCCTTGCCGAGCTCCTGCTCCTCCTGGGCAGTCAGCAGAGGGTACTTGGAGATCGCGCGCAGGTAGAGGGCTAGCGAGTTGGTGTCGTCGCCGGCCCGCGACTGGTAGGTAGCCGGCGCGGTCGTCCCGTCGGCACCGTTCGCCGTGGCGCCCTTGCCGTTAGCGCCGCCGTTCGCTCCGTTCGTCGCTATGGAAGGCGCCGCAATGGGGGCTTCCGCATCGGCCGGCTGCAGCTGCGACTCCTGGGTCCGCCGTACGCTCGAGCTCATCCGCTCACACCCTCGGCGCGTCCACCGGGTCGATGGGGCTGCCGTCCTTGAATACGAGGAAGTAGAGGTTGGCTGCGTTGTCGTGGGGGTTGCGACCCAGACGCGCGATCTCAGTACCCGGAGCTACGCGATCGCCTACGGCGACTAGCGAGTCGGCGATGCCGAGATAGCCGAAGATGTAGCCGAGCGGGTTCTGGACGAATATCACCCGCCCATAGCCGCGGCTTGCGCTCGCCCAACGCACCACCCCGCTGGACACCGAGACGATAGGAGCTCCTTCCGTGCTCTCGATGACCGTCCCGGTGAGCTTGCCGCTGAGGTCGCGGCGCGGCCCGGCGACCGGCCACAACCGGGTGCCAGCAGCAGCTTCGGTCGCGGTCGCCGTGGAGGCGACGCTGTCGGACTGCACCGTCACCGCCGAGCTTTCCAGCTCGTCAGCCTGGGCGGCGGTCTGCGCTTCGGTCGCCTGCGCTGAAGGCGCTGTCTGGCGCGCCCCGGGGGGCAGAATCAGCAGCGTACCCACTGCGATCGTGGTTGGATTGACGATGCCGTTGGACTCGAGCACCGCATCCACGGCGACGCCGTAACGGCGCCCGATCGCGTAGAGCGTCTCGCCGGCGGCAACGGTATGAGTACCCGGCACCGCCAGCCGCATTCCCGGCTTGATGGTGGTCGGATCGGTGACGCCGTTGTGACGTTGCAGCACCGCCAGCGGCACGCCCAAGGTGCGGGCGATACCGTAGAGGGTCTCCCCCTTGGCGACGATATGGGCTCGCAGCTCGACGCCGGCGGGGCCAGCCGCCGGGTGGTCGACACCCTGCGCGAGCCCAGCTATCAGGCCTAGCGCGAGCATTGCGGCGCTACGAACGGTTAGATGCGTTACGCCGAGTCGAGCCCGTACCAACGGCGCGGCCACCCCATAGCCATAGTGTCGGAACGGGCCGCTTTTCTCTAAACGGATGGAGCGGAAGAACCGCCAGGGAAATGGCACCGAGCCGCGGTGGCTCGCGGGCGATCGCCGCACCGGCGAGCGCGTGGAGCGCCGCCCCGGCCGGACAAGTCGGGCTGGGGAGACTTGAACTCCCGACCTCTCGGTCCCGAACCGAGCGCGCTAGCCACTGCGCCACAGCCCGATGTGATATCTGGTGGACGGGAGCGACGGGACTTGAACCCGCGGCCTCCGGCTTGACAGGCCGGCGCGATAACCACCTTCGCCACGCCCCCAAGGGCGCTCCACGAGCGCGCTGCACTATATGGACCGGTCCCGCCCGCTGTCAAACGCACACCGTGCGTCCGCACCCGGTGCGCTGCGCCTGGAGCGCGGCGTGCCTTTTTCGTCTCTGCGCTTTTCGCTACATTCTGGCGACCATGGCCAAACGGACCACCGCCACATCGAAATCAGGTGACGATCCGCGGCGGAGCACCTTCATGCAGTACATGGTAGTGCTCGTCGCTGGCGCCATCATCATCGCGCTCATTGCTACGCTCGGCCCCTCGCTCGCCAGCGCGCTATCCGGCAGCTCCCGCACCCTCTTTGGCCGCTACGACGGCGCGCCGATCGAGCACTACCCGGACAACTACTTCGACCGTCAGATTCGCGCTCTCTATCAGCAGCAGCGACAGGCCACCGGCCTTACCGGCGCGCAGCTGGAGGCCATCATTCAACAGGCATTCTTCCAGAGCGCTTTTCGCGTGGCGGCTCTGGTGAACACCTCCGAGGCAGGGGTGGTGTTGTCCGACACCTACATAGACAACGAGCTGGCGCGACGGGGCCCCTACACCGTCGACGGCGTTCTCGACGAGCGGCGCTATCGCGACACGCCCATCAACGAGAGGCGCAGCAACCGCGAGTTGTTCCACGACCAGCTGCTACAGGAGCAGTACGGCATCGACCTCACGTCGGTGGTAACTGGCTCTCAGGAGCTGGCGTTCATGACGGCGATGGTGGACGAGGAGCGTCGCTTTCGCGTGGCGTCATTCGTCTACGAGAACCTGCCCACCGAGCGCTTGCGGCAATTCGGCGAGGAGAACGCCAGTCTGTTCCGGCGTATCCGGGTGAGCCGTATCGTGCTGCGCGGCACCGAAGCGGATGCAGAAGAGGTGTGGCGCCGCC
>CAJWOB010000286.1 GCA_913043885.1 uncultured Spirochaetaceae bacterium
CCGGTGGCGGTTCACTAATCGAAGGATTGGCGGATGCGGTCGCTGAAGGATTGGCAGACATCGGTGATGTCAGTGTTTGGTGTGCTGAGGAGCCGGTCACAAAGGTGGCAGAAGGTGCTCTTGCACTGGCTGGCGATATGCCTGATGACCAGTTCACCTCAATCAACTGAGTTTGTGTTCAGATGAATTGGGCCCTCTCCTCGTTCATGCGAGGGGTTGTAGGTTCGGTGCGATGGTGGCATGTACTGATTCGATGCTGTCACGGAGCTCATCGAGCGTCAGCCTACCTCGGCGTAGTCCCATCACCCGGCGGGCCTGGCTCTCCTCGCCAGCTCGATCGACGTGCGGCTCCGCACCGCGCGCCGCCCCGCGCTCGCGGGCGAAGCCCTCGGCACGCTCGGCGGCTGCGAATCTCGGGAACAGCCTGGCGAATAGCGACTCGCTGGTGAGCACGTGCCGCTCGAACAGCAGCCCGAGCAGTCCTTCGGCGGTGGCCAGCGCCAGATCGGGGAGCGCGAACGCCCGCTCTCGGCAGTACGCCGCGGCGGCGAGGCGGCGGGCAGCGGCGAGGTCGAAGAAGTGATCGATGTAGGTATCCCGTGCCCGTTCCACGTTTCGCCGGTCGTGGAGCATGGCGCGGTAGGTCTGCTCCTGAAACTGGTGGCGACCTATTAGCGACGCGACGCGGTCCATCAGAGCCGCCATCAGCTCGGCCTGCTGCTCGTGGGGGTGGTAGATGCCGGCGACGACCAGCTCGGCGACCGCCGCCGGTCCGGCGAGGTGCTCCACCAGCGCCGCCAGCACCCCAACCGAGCTGGCATCCAGCCGGTCGTTGGCGGCTTCCAGGGTCACCATGCGATCGCCGCTCAGGTCTGTGGCATAGGTCGACTGGTAGTAATCCTGCGGTGACACACCGAGCGTTCGCTGCAGCGTGGCAGCGTCCACCCACCAGGTGCCGGCCGTCCGCCACTGCGCGGCGATGTCGTCGATGAGCGTATGGATGGCCACGTCGCGCACGCCGGCTTCTCGCCTGCAGGTTGCCACTTCCATCATCTGAGTACGACCCTGCGGCCAGGGTGAGGGAGGCGGTGGCTCGGTGACACCGAGGTCAGCGCCGTGTCGGCGATTACCGCCGACTGGACCGAAGGCGGCCTTGCCTCCACCGAGACCGATATAGTGCTCGGCACCCACCTGGTCTCCGACGCAAGCCGCGACCTCCACATGAACGCTCGCTACACGCCGACGCGCTGCTGCTTCTTGCCCTCCTCATGGGCAGATCGTGCATCGCGCACTTCCCGGCGTTCACTCACCTCGGGCACGCCAACCTCCCACCACGCGTCGCCGGGGGTCCATTCGTCGGCGTTGGTCTTGATGACGATGACGGCGGTACGATCGGCAGCCTTGGCGCGCCCAAACGCCTGCTCGAATTCAGCGAGGGTCTTTACCTGCTCGGCATGCGCTCCCATCGCCTCGGCGTGCTTGGCAAAATCGACCCCCACCGGGTTCTGCACCCGCGAGTGCTCGAGCAGGTTGTTGAACGACGCGCCACCGGTGCCCACCTGCAGCCGGTTGATGACGCCGAAGCCGCCGTTGTCACACACCACGACGATCATCTTGTGACCGGTGAGCACCGACGAGTATAAGTCGGAGTTCATCATCAGATACGCGCCGTCCCCGACGAACACGATGACGTCGCGCTCCGGATTGGCCATCGCGGCGCCCCACCCGCCGGCGATCTCGTACCCCATGCAGCTGTAGCCAAACTCGGCGTCGAAGGTGCCGACCTTGCGCGAGCGCCAGGCCTTCACCAGCTCCCCCACCAGGCCGCCCGAGGCACACAGCGCCAGGTCGCCATCGTCGGCGAGCCGGTTGGCGGCGCCCACCACCCGCGCGTAGGAGGGCAGCTCGGCATCCGTCGGCGCCACAGCAGCGTCCACCACCCTGTTCCACTGGCCGTACCAGTCGGCCGCCTGCGACAGCCAGCTGTCCGGGGCACGCCAGCCGGCCAGCCGCTCGCTCAGCTCGGCAAGCGATGCCTTCGCGTCGCCAACGACGCTGGAGGCGCGGTGCTTCGTGGCGTCGAATCTGCCCACGTTGATGGAAACAAGCCGCATGTCGGGGTTGCCGAACACCGACCATGAGCCGGTGGTGAAGTCCTGCAGCCGCGTGCCGACTGCCACCACGACGTCCGCCTCCTTGGCCACGTTGTTGGCCGATTCGGAGCCAACAATACCGAGCGGCCCGGCGTTGGCGGGATGATCAGTGGTGAGCGACGCACGGCCGGCGATGGTCTCCACCACCGGTAGTGCATGTTGCTCGGCGAAGTCCGCCAGCTCCGCGGTCGCTCCCGAGTAGTGGACGCCGCCGCCGGCGATGAGCACCGGCTTCTTGGCGCTGCGCAGAATGGTGGCCGCCGCCGCCAGCTCGGCGGTGTCGGGGCGCTGGCGGCGGATCCGGTGCACCGTCGGCGCGAAGAACACCTCCGGGTAGTCGAACGCCATCGCCTGCACGTCCTGCGGTAGCCCGAGGAAGGCGGGACCGCAGTCGGCGGGATCGAGGAGCATCGCCACCGCGTGTGGCAGAGAGGTGATCAGCTGCTCCGGCGTGGTGATGCGGTCCCAGTATCTGGTGACGGCAAGGAAGGCGTCGTTGACGTTGCGGGTGGGATTGTCGAAGTGCTCCACCTGCTGCAGCACCGGGTCTGGCAACCGATTGTTGAAGGTGTCGCCGGAAAGCAGCAGCACCGGCAGCCGATTGGAGTGTGCCACCGCCGCCGCGGTAATGAGGTTGGTGGCACCGGGGCCAACCGAGCTGGTCGCCACCATCATCTGTCGGCGGCGTCTGGCCTTGGCGAAGGCAATGGCCGCCAGGGCCATCGATTGCTCATTCTGTCCCCGCAAGGTCGGCAGTACGTCCTGTACCGGCTCGAGCGCTTCCGCCAGGCAGGTGACGTTGCCGTGGCCGAAGATGGCGAAGACGCCGGCGAACAGCGGCACCTCCTCGTCGTCGATGATGGCCCGCTGCGCGGTGAGGTAGCGCACCAGCGCCTGCGCCATGGTCAGTCGTACGGTCTTCATCTTGTTCTCCCGGTAGCGTGCCATGACATGCGGGACGGAGCATACGCAACGGCCACGGCCACGGACGCCCGCCCACACGACCGCCCCGCGCTGCCTCCCGAGCCGATGCGATAGAGTCACTCGACCATGTCGCCACCTCCGTTGGGATTCGCCCTGTTCGGTACCGGCCGGATCGGACGCGTGCACGCAGACGCGATCGCCGGAAGCGACCGCGCCACATTGGCGTGCGTCTACGATGTGGATGTGGATGCCGCGGCCGCGCTGGCCGGCCGTCACGGCGCACCGGTTGCCGACAGCGTCGAAGCGGCGCTGGCCACCGCAGGCTCAGATGCCGCCCTCATCGCCTCATCGACGCCATCGCACTTGGAGCTCATGAGCGCGGCGACAGCGGCAGGACGGCCGACGCTGTGCGAGAAGCCCATCGACCTCGACCTGGCCACGGTTGATCGCCAGCGCGACGAGATCCTCGCCGCCGGTGTGCCGATACAGGTCGGCTTCCAGCGTCGCTACGACCCGGGTCACGCGAAGCTGTTCCGGGAGCTCCGCGCCGGCGCGGCGGGCAAGCTGCAGCAGGTGGTGGTCACCAGCCGCGACCCAGGACCACCGCCAGCTGAGTACCTTGCCGTCTCCGGCGGTCTGTTTCGCGACATGATGATCCACGACTTCGACCTGGTCCGCTGGCTCACTGGCGAGGAGCCGGAGGAGCTCACCGCCTACGGGGCGGCGCTCCTCGACGCCGGCGCCAAGACCCTCGACGACGTGGACGCGGCGATGGTCACCCTGCGCATGCCCAGCGGCGTGCAGTGTCACATCAACTGCGCCCGTCAGGCGTCCTACGGCTACGATCAGCGGATCGAAGTGCTCGGCGCCGACGGCATGCTGATGTCAGGCAACGTCCACCAGACCGGCGTGCAGCGTTTCACCGCAGCCGGGACGACCCGGGATCCCCTGCTCCACTTCTTTCTCGAGCGCTATGCGGACGCGTATCGTGCCGAGCTGGACGATTTCGTCGACGCGGTGCAGGCGGGGCGCGCCCCGGCCGTCGGCTACGACGACGGCCGGCAG
>CAJWOB010000287.1 GCA_913043885.1 uncultured Spirochaetaceae bacterium
GATATAGCGGCACCGCCGCTGCTGTCAATCTCTCATCCTCGACCTCCTTTTTAGCGCGCTCGAACAGCTCCTCCGCGGTCGCTTCGCAGTCGTCCTTGTGCCCTCCTTCGTACCAGTGCGCGCGCCGGCACTCGGGGGAACAGTACTGCACGGCGCGGCAGCGCCTGCACACCAGCAGCGCGTCCGGCTTGGCGGGCTTGGCGCACACGACGCAGCGGAGGTCCGGGTCGGGCGCGGCCTTCTTCTGCTCGCGGCGCAATTTGCGCTCGTCCTTCTTCGGCTCCGGAAGCAATTCGGCCGCCGCGAGCATTTTAGCTCGACGTGGCTCATTGGCTTCTTTGCTAAAGGGTTGTTGCAAAACTCTATTTTTTTTTCTGAGTAACATGAACACTCTTTCAGTTTTTGAGCGACTGGTGGTTACATGCGCAGATGCCATGGACCCAATTCGAAACACTGGCCGTCCGAGAACCTTGAAGGACGCGGCCAAGCGGGTGCGCGCGGCGCTGGCGAACGATCCGGCCAAGCAAGAGCGCTTCGACGGCGAGCTGGAACGGAATACCGAACACTCGATCTTCATCGAGGACCACAACTACTTCATGGAGCAGCTCAGCCACGGCACGTTTCGTGAGGCGGTCGACACGGTCGGTCGTGAGCTGGAGGCACACGGTCTCATCGACGCAGCCGACGATGTGTTTCACCTCTCGGTGGACGAGCTGCGAGGCATAGCGCGCGCGAGGGAACCGCTCGACCAGCGGCAGCTGATTGCTACCCTGAAACGCGAGTACCAACGCCGCAAGCAGCTGTCACCGCCGCGGAGGCTCGGAGCCAAGCTCGGCAAGCGGCAACGGGCCGAACAGCGGGCGAAGGGGAAAGACGATGAACGGGGACTCCACGGCCGCACGCTCAAAGCGAAGTGCGCCAGCGCCGGGCACCATCGCGGGCGCGCGGTGGTCGTGGTCGACCAGGAACGGCCGCACCTGCACCCCGGCGACGTATTGGTGGCAGAGAACGTGGGGCCCGACTGGCCGCCGCTGTTCTCGATGATCGGCGCGTTGGTGCTCGACGAAGGCGTGCTCAGTCAGCACGCCGGCATCGTGGCGCGCGAGTACGGCATCCCCGCAGTAATGAACACCAAGGAGGCGACCAAGGCGATCCGCAACGGGCAGCGGGTGGTGGTGGATGCTAGCGCGGGGGAGGTTCGGCTCTATCGACCATCTGCGACAGCGTCGTGCCCTCAGTGGCATCGGTGTAGCTCTCGAACTCGAGGCAGAAGCCGTCAGGATCGGTAACCGCGAAGTTCCACATTCGATTGCTCACCGCAGGCTCGTCCGCATGGATGCCCCTCTGACGCAGCTCCTCGTAGTAGGCGACCGCTTCCTGGCAGAAGAACGCGAGGATGACGCCTTCGCCCTTGCTGTCGCTGAACTGCCGGGCGTCTGACCCCTCGTCCCGATACTGCTGCAACATCAGCGCCGCCTGGCCGTGTTCCAGCCTGCACCACCGCAGAACTCCGTCCTTCTCCCAGCGCTGCGTCACCTCGAAGCCGAGGCCATCGACGTAGAACGACAGCGATGCCTGCATATCGGCGACGGCGAGGAAGGGAACCACGGCATCTATCCCGCCTGGGTAGACCAGCGCCCGCGGGGAGCCAACCGCACTGCCACCGCAGCTCTGGCGGCGTAGACTGCTCGCATTGGACGAGCCATCGCAATCCGCCAAGACCAACTACGCCGAGATCGCGGAGCGCTACGACGCAGAGCGGCTGCGGTTCCACATTCCCCCCGACGACGTGCTGGCCACCCTCGCTGACAGGCTGGGACGCCGGGTAGTTGCGGTGGATCTAGGCTGCGGCACCGGCAACTACCTGAAGGCGCAACTGGAGACCGGGCCGGGGGACATCGAATGGCACGGCATCGACCCATCGCCCGAGATGCTCGACGTCGCCAGGGAGAAGGTGACTGGCGTGCGCCTCATCGAGGGCACCGCGGAGGCGCTACCGTTCGAGAATGGATCGGTCGACTACCTCTACACCAGTTTCACGTTCCACCATTTCGAGAAGGCGAAGGCGCTGGACGAGGCCCAGCGCGTGTTGGCCGACGGCGGCATGCTCCGGATCGTGAACATCAGTCCCGAGCGGACCCCGGACTGGTGGCCGTCGTACTTCTTCCCCAAGGCGGCGGAGATCGATCGCCGGCGGTTCTGGTCGGAGCGGCAGATGTTCGCCGCGCTCGAGGAACACGGCTTCCAGGTCGATCTTCGCATGGAGTATCGGCGCCACTACCAGCCAAAATCGCGGATACTCAGCGACGCGCTCAAACCCAGCATGTCGCAGCTGGCCATGCTGGACGACGCCGCCTACGAGCGCGGCTTGCAGCGGATCCGCGCCGACAGTAGGAAGCGGGTGATCACCGAGATGGCGGTGGTCGACATCCGCGCAGCGAGGCCGGCGAGGCGCGCTACCGCATCGCCCAGGGGCTGTCCATTTTCGTGGAGGTCCAGCCACAGATCGCCGACCGCGTCGGTCCTTGCTGCCATGTCGCGCAGCCGGAAGGACTGGGGATGGACGCTTCCCTCCTCCACCTCCTCCACCTCCTCCCAGCTGCACGGCGCCGACACCGGCGCCCCGCGACGGGGCCGGACGGCGTAGGGGGCGGCATAGGTGGCGGGAAAGCCGTTGCGGCCGGTATCCACCAGTATCCGACCGCCACGGTCCACCTTGCTGAGCTCCTGCGTCAGGGCCCGGGGCGCTCTTCGCACCAGGAGCTGGCCAACCGCGCGGGCGAAGCGCGCCACCTCACCCGCTGCTGCCTCGCCATCGAGGGGTACGACGATATGGAATCCCTTGGAGCCGGTAGTCTTGATCCAGCTGGGCAGCGACAGCTCGTCGAGCATCCGGCGCAGCTGCAGTGCCGCGGTCCGCAGCGCCGCCGGATCGCTGTCGTCAGCCGGATCCAGATCCAGCACGCACAGGTCGGGCCGCAGCGCCGGTGCCCGGGCGTTGCTGACGTGCGGCGTAATACAGTTCTGGTTCGCCGCCCACAGCACCGCTCGCGCGTCGTTGAGTAGCGGGTGATGGACCCTGCCGCCCTTCTTGGGCAGCTCGATCCTCTCCAGCCATTCCGGGAAGCCGCGGACCACATCCTTGTGAAAGAAGCCGGGGGCACCGATGCCGTCCGGGAAGCGCTCCATGGTGAGCGGACGGCTGCGTACGTGGGGGAGCATGAGCGGTGCCACCAGGCGGTAGTAGACAGCGAGCTCCCCCTTGCTGATGCCATCCTCGGGAAACAGCACCTTGTCCGGACTGCTGATGGTCACGCCGACCCCGCCCGTGTGCGTCTTCACTCCCGCACCACGTCGTGGGCGGTCTTGTCAGCCCGCACGCCCAGGAACCGTGGGTGGCGCAGCTTGCCGTGGCCCGTCCACTCGAGGAAGGAGACCTCTACCACGATTTTCGGCCCTACTCAGGTAACCCCGCTCCGTGGGAGGCCGCGGGCATGAGTGAACGGTGCCTACGGCTGCTGCAACGGCTCCAGCTGCGCGAGCGTGGCGGTGTCGAAGCCGGTGCCAAGCTTGCCGGCAAACACGAAGTCCGCGCCATCGAAGTAGCCGACCAGCAGCTCTCCGGAGCCTACCCGTAAGCCGCGCGGATCGGTAAAGCCGCCCACCACCAGCTCCTGCGAGTCCTCGCACTTGAGCTTGATCCAGTGGGGGGAGCGGCGGTGCTCATAGGCGGAGTCGAGGCGCTTGGCGACTACCCCCTCCCAACCCTGCGCGCAAGCGTGCGCCCACGGGTCGACTACCGAGAGCGCGGCAACGCGCATCAGTGGCGGCGGCAGCGATAGCCGATCCAGTTGGGCAATCCGCTCGGCGAGCGGCAACTGCGTGCAGGACTGGCCATCGCGCCACAGGAGATCGAACACGTGGTAGGTGTGGGGGCCCCCACGTGACCTCACCGTCCAGAATCAGCTGTTCGGCAGGAAGGGCGGCGACGGCAGCGGCGACTTCGGGAAGCTCCTGCTCGATCCGGTTGCGAGAGAACAGCCGGACCCGCTCGCGCGAGCGGTAGGCGAGCAGGCGGATGCCGTCGTGCTTGCGCTCGAAACGCAACTCCTCACCACTCACCGGATCATGCCGAAGCGT
>CAJWOB010000288.1 GCA_913043885.1 uncultured Spirochaetaceae bacterium
AGGCTGCTCCAAAGAAGAAGGCTGCCGCTAAGAAGAAGGCTGCTCCAAAGAAGAAGGCTGCCGCTAAGAAGAAGGCTGCTCCAAAGAAGAAGGCTGCCGCTAAGAAGAAGGCTGCTCCAAAGAAGAAAACCGCACCGAAGAGCAAACGGCGTTAGGTTCACGGGCGTTACTAGGAAGAGGCGCTGGCTCATCGAGCCGGCGCCTCTTTTCGTTCTGATCAGCCTTCGCGCGCCACCAGCTGCTCGCGCAGGCGCCGGTATTCGAGGGGCTGGTAGGATGGCAGTTGTGACTCGCGCAGGTCGAAGCCGAAGGCCCGCTTGCTCAGCACGATGGTCGGCGGCGACTGGACGCGCTTGAAGTAGTTAATGCGCAGCTGCCGGTCGACCCATTCGAGGTCCTCGATCCAGGCGGCCATGGTCGCGAAATAGCCGGCGAAAGTCTCCTCCTCTTCCCACTCCAGTCGCTCCAGCAGCACACCCTCAGCCCGCCAGCGCAGCAGGTCCAACGGATGACGGCGGTATTCGATCATCTGTCGCAGTACCGCATCGTGGTAGCCGTACTTGATCGGATCCCCGAGACCCTTGGTCACATCCTGTGCCGCCGACAGCTCGGCGCTGGGCACCGTCGCGCCGCTGATCAAGTTGGCCGGGATCGTCTCGCGCCCGAGCACCTCCTCGTTAAGATGGCGGGCGAGTTGGATCACCTGCACCTTATAGAGATCGGCGATCGGAGCGATCGCGCCGTTGACGTCGCCGTAGAGGGTGGCATAGCCGAGTGCGGTCTCCGTCTTGTTGCCATTGTTAGTGAAGACCAGCCCGAACTTGGCCGCGATTCCGGCGAGCACGTCGGCACCGCGAATGCGGGCCTGGATGTTCTCGTCGACGAGTCCGGTGTATTCCCCCGCATCGCCGGCGAGCGCAACATCCTTGATCATAGCCGCCACGGCCGTGTAAAGGTCCTGGATCGGGCAGCTCAGGTAGGCAACACCGAGCCCCTCGCAGAGGGTGCGCGCGTTCTCCTGTGTGATGGCCGAGTTGTACTGCGTCGGCATGTTGACCGCGAACACCCGTTCCGGGCCAAACGCCTGTGCCAACAGGCAGGCAACGACGCTAGAGTCGATCCCGCCGCTGATCCCGACCAAGTAGCGCCGGCCACCACCGAGGATGTAATCGAGGTGGCGCAACCCGGTGAGGATGGCGGAATACTCGGCCGCCACTTCTGATTGCGGCGCGGCGATGCTACTTCCGTTTGCCGCAACTCCGGCAAGCAGCATCGTCTCGCTCCACGGCTCGGCACGTGCGAGCGCCTCACCACCGGCGGCGTAGGCGGTGGTGTCACCATCGAAGACCAGCACGTTCTTGCCGTTGTTCTGAGCCCCGACCTGGTTCACGTAGAAGAAGGGCAGGGGCGAGCGCTGCAGGATCTCGCGCACCACGCGGTTCCGCTTGTCGTTCTTCTGCCACGTCCAAGGCGAGGCCGAGAGGTTGAAAACGGCGGCAGCCTCCCGCTCGTGGTAAATCCTGAGCGTATCGAGCACATCGCCCTCGAACCCGTAGTCCTGGCACCAGAGATCTTCGCACAGCTGCACGCCGAACCTGAAGCGGGCGCCGGACTGCACACCGACCTCGAACGGGAGAATCCAGTCGGAGGGCGAGCGCCCCTGTTCCTGTGCGAGCTTGCGCAAGGAGTAGAAGTGGCGGTCGTCGTCGAAGAAGCGGTAGTTGGGATGCAGGCTCTTGGCCTGGGTGCCGGCCGGCAGACCGGGCGGCAGGCCAGGCCGCTCGACGAAGCGTTCGTCGGCGCAGACGTAGACGGCGTTGAACTTGCGGCGGCGGCCGTCTTCCCCGATCCGCATGGGGTCCACAGCCACGTTGCCGAAGATGATACAGAGTCCACCGCTCTGCGCGCAGATCTCATCGCTGTAGGCGGCATAGTCCTCCACTAGGGCATCGACTTCCCAGGCGTCTCCGATAATGTAGCCGGGTATGCACATCTCGGAGAACACGACCACCTCAGCACCGCCGGCGCGGGCCTGATCCACCAACGCGAGCATCCGCTCCACGTTCAGATCCGGACGTCCCGGCAAAACTTCCATCTGGGCCAGCGCGATGCGCGGCAGGCCGGCGGTCATCGTCAGACGACCGAAGCCATCGTCACCGACTCGGACTCGGACGCCGCGATCGCGGCCGAGTCCGCGACCGCGGCGCGGACGCACTCCACCAGCAGCCGCACCCCCTCTTCGACGTCCTCACGGTCGATAAAGCCGAACGCCAGCCGCAGGAACGGCACGTCCTGACCGTGCACATGGAACGAGGATCCGGGAGCGTGGAGCACCTGCCGTTCGGCCAGCTGCTCGCGCAGGACCTGGCGATTGGCCACCGGTGGAAAGCCCACCCAGATGAAGAGCCCGCCGACCGGACGCGTCCAGGAGCACAGGCCGTCACCGTACTTCTCGAAGGCGGCGAACACCGCGTCCCGCTTCTCCTTGAGCAGGGCGTTGCGAAACTCGATGTGGTCCCAGAGCCGGTCCCTGAAGTAGGCAGCGCAGACAGCGGCGGCGAGCAGGCTGTTGCCGCCGTCGTAGCGGCGATCGAGCAGGCGTTCCATCATGGGCGGCCGGGCGAGTACATAGCCGAGGCGCACGCCGGGACCGAAGATCTTCGACAGCGAACAGAGATAGACGACGTCGGGTGAGTCATCGAGCGCGTAGAGCGCAGGCTGCACCGGTCCCTCGAAGTGGACGTCGCCGTAACAGTTGTCCTCGACGACGACGACCCGGTGCTTGCGCGCGACCTCGAGCAGCTCGAACCGGCGGGGCCGCGGCATCACGCTCCCGGTGGGGTTTTGGTAGGTGGCCAGGGTGTAGACGAACCGGGGCGGCGTGCCTCGCCGGGCCAGCTCCCCGAGGGTGCGATCGAGCGCGTCGATGCGCATGCCGTCGTCGTCGATCGGCACGCCGACCAGCTGGGCGCCCATGCGCTTGTAAGCGCCGATCGTGCCGGAATAGGTCAGCTCCTCCGTGACGATGATCTCGCCTGGCCTCTCCATCAAAGCCTCGGCCACCATGGTCACGCCCTGGAAGCTGCCGTTGGTCAGGGTGAGGTGATCGGGGGAAACTTCGATTCCTTCGCGCTTCGTTTCCCGCATCGCCATGATCTCGCGCAGACCGAGGTGGCCGAGCTCGCCAGGGTAGTTGACGAAGTCGGTGCCCACCTCCTCGATGCCCTGTTGGGCCGCGGCGGCCAGCTCGGCGACCGGAAAGGAGGCCGGGTCGGTGCGACCGCTGCCAAAATCGTAGGTCTTCATGTCAGGCATGCTCCGTTCTATGGATGTAGGTTGATCTCCCGCAACCGGGGACTTGCAGTCCTGCCGGGCACCCTGCCCCGCTTCGCCACCGGCGCCGCGCTGATGGCGCTACCGACCCCGAAGCCGTCCACCGGCGCCCCCGCCGCGCGCATCCTCTCGATGCGCTCCGGGCCAAAACCGCCGGAGACGAAGATCTTCACGTGCTGGTGCCCGGCCCCGTCGAGCCGGCGGCGCACCCGCTCGACCAGCTCGACGGTCACACCCCCCAGCTCGCTCGGCGTGTCCAGGCGCACTCCGTGCAGCCTCGATCCTATGGCATCGGCGACTCGCACGCTCTCCTCGGCCTCGTCGGCGTAGGTGTCGACCAGAACGATGCGCTGCACGTCGCCGGGTAAATGCCGGTCGAACGCCTCGGCGGCGTGCAGGGTGTCCCCCATCGACAGCACCAGCGCGTGCGGCAACGTTCCGGTCGGCGCGACGCCGGCCAGCGCCGAACCGGAACCGGCCCCGGAACCGGCGCCCGCGGACACCTCGCTGACCGCCTGGGTGGAAGGCGGCGTCCTGGCCCTGCGCGGCCAGGACGAGGCGGAGCAGAAAGCCCGGGTGATGGCGCAGTGGCGGCGGCTGCCCCGCGAGGCCTGTTTTCTCTACAACAAGCTGCTCACCGGCAGCTTGCGGGTGGGCGTCTCCCGGGGGCTGGTGGAGCGGGCCCTGGCGGAACTGAGCGGGCTGCCCCGGGCGTTGATCGCGCGCCGGCTGATGGGCGAGTTAGGCCTAGTCTGCAAGCAGCCAGGACCTCACGCCTATAAACGCGCCACA
>CAJWOB010000289.1 GCA_913043885.1 uncultured Spirochaetaceae bacterium
TACTGACGGGGTCAAGATCATACCGAGGCAATCGATCGACATCCCAGTGGCCGTAGCGGTCGACGCCCCGGATCAGGGCATGGCCGTGGCAGCGATAACTCGTGATGACCGCATCATCTTCACGGATGCCGGTGTCCATGCCAACCACGACGGCTTCCTGACCAATGTAGAGATGACAGAAGCCGCCGATCAGTCCCATGCCGTACATCTGACCGACCTTTTCCTCAAAGCGCCGAACCAGAAGCATCCTGCGGTAGAACTCGAGCAGGATATCCTCGTCGACCGCCAGCACGTCGGCTGCGGCCTTGTCACTCGCCTTGCGCGAGCTCTTCGCCTTGGTGAAGGACCTGCGGCAGCGCGTGGAGGCGGCGGAGCTGTCGATGCAGCCGAACGACACCAGCCTCATGTTTTTCATCCGCACCGCCGCCGAGCTGCGCATGGAAGTGGTCGACTTCTACTGCGGAGTCCTGGCCTCCCACGAACGACAGTACCTGGCTTCGATCAAGCGGCTGTGCCTCGAAAGCGGCTTGCCGATTGGGTACATCGGCGCGAATGCGCTGCTGCAGGGGACCGCTGCCGAGAACCGGGAGCAGATTGCGGACGCGAAGAGCCAGGTGGACGCCGCCGCCTTTCTGGGCGCGCCGTTGGTGCGCGTGTTCTGCGCAACGGTGCCGGAGAGCAATGCCGACGGCGAGCCTTTGTGGCCAACGATGATCGAGGGCTATCGGGAGATCGCCGACTACGCCGCCACGCACGGGGTGTCTATCGGCCTGCAGAACCACCCCAGCACCGGCGACGAGATGCTGCGCATCCGCAGTGATGTCGACCGCGCCAACTTCGCCCTCCTGATGGACACCGGGCAGTGGGTGGGGGCGCCGGGGGCGCCGCCGAAGGGCGAGAGCGACCCCAGCGTCGACTACTACGCCTACATGGAACAGACGATCCCGTTCACCACCTACGTCCGCTGCAAGTTCTACGAGGTGGAGAGCGGCACCGAGGAGTGGCTGGACTATGACCGCATTGCCGACATCATCCGTCGCTCCGGCTTCAACGGCTGCATATCGATCGTGTACGAGGGGCAGCGGGAGGACACCGTAGAGCAAGTACGCCTGGCGGCGGCACAATTGCGGGCCCTTTTGACCTGACGGCGTTATATTCCGAGCGTGATTAGCGCAACTGGGCTGCGCAAGCGCTACGGCGACGTGGTGGCGCTTGCCGGCCTCGACCTGGAAGTTCCAGCCGGCAGCATCCTCGCCCTTCTCGGCCCCAACGGCGCCGGGAAGACCACTGCGGTCTCGATCCTCACCACGCTGCTACGCGCCGACGCCGGCGAAGCGACTGTCGCCGGCGCCAACGTCCGCCGTGAGCCGGCGGAAGTACGCAAACGGATCGGCCTGTCGGGCCAGTACGCCGCCGTCGACGAGCAGCTCACCGGCCGGGAAAACCTGGACATGATCGCCCGCCTGTACCGCATGGGCGGCCGCACCGCGAAGAGGAAAGCCGGCGAGCTGCTCGAGCGCTTCGACCTGTCTGCCGCGGGTGACCGACCGGTCAAGACCTATTCTGGCGGTATGCGGCGGCGGCTGGATCTGGCTTGTGCTCTGGTGGCCGAGCCACCCGTGCTGTTCCTCGACGAGCCAACGACCGGCCTCGACCCGCGCAGCCGCAGTGAGATGTGGCGGGTCATCCGTGAGCTGGTGGGCAAGGGGACGACCCTGCTGCTCACCACCCAATACATGGAGGAAGCGGATCAGCTGGCCGATGACATCGTGGTCATCGACCACGGCAGCAAGATCGCCCAGGGCAGCGCCGACGACCTGAAGCGAAAGGTCGGCGGTGAGCGCATCGCGGTGGCGGTGCGCAGCGCCGAAGAGCTGGCGGCGGCGGGAGAGGTGCTCGGGCAGTTCGCGGTGGGAGACGTCCACCTGGACCAGAGAGCGCGCACCGCCACCGCGCCGATTACGGAAGATGGCGCCACCACCCTGGCCGCCGCCTTGAATGCACTCCACGACCGCGGCATCGCGCTCGGCGATGTCGGCCTGCGGCGGCCTACCCTCGACGACGTATTCCTGACCCTTACCGGCCACGCGGCCGAGGTGGAGACCGTCGCCGAAGGTGGGGCGTAGCGATGGTCCACGTATTCACCGACGCGCTGGTCATCGCCAAGCGCAACCTCATCAAGATCGTGCGCGTGCCGGAGATCCTGGTGTTCGTGGTGCTGTCGCCGATCATGTTCGTGCTCCTGTTCGCGTACGTGTTCGGCAACTCCATCAACATTCCCGGGGGCTCGTACCAGGAATTCCTTATCGCCGGCATCTTCGCCCAGACCGTCATCTTCGGCTCCCTGCTCACCGGATCGGGACTCGCCGAAGACATGCAGAAGGGCATCATCGATCGCTTCCGCTCACTACCGATGTCGCGCTCGGCCGTTATCTTCGGCCGTACCGCCAGCGACGTGGTCTACAACGTCCTCACGCTCATCATCATGTCCCTGACCGGCCTACTGGTCGGCTGGCGCATCAACACCTCGCTGCTGGAAGCGCTGTCCGGCTTCGCGGTGCTGCTGGCTTTCGCCTATGCGCTGTCGTGGGTAATGGCCTTCATCGGGTTGCTGGTGCCGAGCCCGGAGGTGCTGAACCAGGCGTCGTTCATGGTGGTGTTTCCGCTGACCTTCGTCGCCAACACGTTCGTGCCGGCCGAGAACCTACCTTCACTGTTGCGCACCTTCGCGCAGTGGAATGTCTTGGCGGCCTGATGCAGTAGCGCCTTGTGGCAGGTCCGCTCGAGCGTCGCCCGGGTCTTACGTGCCCGTGCGGCGCGATCGGTGACATCCTTGGGGACCCCCTTGATGAACCGAAGTGCCTTCTCGCATTTTCCCAGCTTCGCGTAGGCCCGCGCCAACGCCCAGTGAACGCTGATCCACTGATTCCGATCCCGCTTCTTCTGCAGCATGAGGAGCCGGTAAACCTTCTCGAAATTCGCGGCCGCTTTCTTATAGTCCTTGGCCGCGAAGGCCTTCTTCCCGAGCTGCCTCAACGCCTCACTGGGATCCGCCTCGGCGTGCGCAACGGATCCGCTGACGACGAGCATCAGCGGGACGAAGCAAGAGCACAAAGCGCGTTTCACCATTCCAAGGTCTCTCTGTCTTGCGCGAGACGAGACGAGCCCGCGCGTCTAAAAGAGGTCCGGGCCTTTCTTCCCAGGCGACTTCTTCCTACCACGTCGCTTGCTACGTTTCACCTTCTTCAAACGCACGTCGAGCGCGGTCTGTCCGGCCTTAAGGCGCACCTCGACCTTGCGATAGCCCGACTTGGACCATTCGAAACGTAACCCCTTCGCCCGCCAGCTTGAGACCAACTCGGTCGGGATCCGGTACGTGGTCGGACTCTTACCCACCTGGGTGCGTCTCTTCCCCTGAATGAGCCATATGCTCGCGCCCGAAGGTGAGCTCTTCAGGCTGATCGCGGCGGGCTGAACCGGCGCCACGACCGGAGCGGGTTTCGCCTTTGGAGCCGACGGCGTCGGCTTCGAGGGCGCCGCCTTCGAGGGCGCCGCTGCGGTTGATTTAGGGCCGCTGTCGCGCTTGACCGGCGTGGTCGCGGCCGGCGGGGTGGGTGAAACCTTGGGTGCCGTCGCGCGCGGCGAAGTGGCGTCCGTCGTCGTGGGGTTGGAGCCCCCTTGGGACACGAGGAGCGCGACCGCAACACCCACGCCGATGACGAGCACGGTGACGATCACAGAGCAGGATGCGCCCTTGGTGGCGTGCACCGTAGGCCTCCCTGGCCTCTACAACGTGGACAACGCGCTCGCAGCCACCGCGGTCTGTCGCAGCATGGGCGTCGACGCGGACACGATCGGCCGGGCGCTGGGTACATTTCGCGGGCTAGAGAATCGATTCACGGTGGTCGAGGTCGACGCGCGCCGGGTGATCAAGGACTACATCAGCCATCCCACCGGAATTCGGCGGGTCCTCGCGGCCGCGAAAGAGGACGGCCGACACATCACGGCTGTGTTCAAGCCCTACCGCTTCACGATGATCAACTACCTCCAGGACGACTACGCGGAGGCATTCCACGACGCGGATCACACGGTGATCACCGAGCTCTACACCGCGGGTGAGGTAC
>CAJWOB010000290.1 GCA_913043885.1 uncultured Spirochaetaceae bacterium
TCTGGGATCTGTTGGTCGCCGCCGGCAGCAACGCCTGACCCGGCGCTGGCGCGGCCGGCCTGCCCGGCGTGGCCAGGAGGCGACACGACCGGGGCGTGGCGCGTACCGTGGCGCATGGGCTTGCGCCACATCTGCTACTCCGTCGCCGCCAGGCTCGATGGCTTCATCACCGGGCCTAGTGGAGAGATCGACTGGATACTGGTGGATCCGGACATCGACTTCGCCTCTCTGACCGAGCCATGCGATACAATCGTGATGGGCCGCAGCACCTACCTGGCCACCCGCGAGCTTGGCGGGCCCGTCCCCGGGATGCCGGGCATGCGGGTAGTCGTGTGCTCCACGACATTGCGACCGGAGCAGTGCCCGGAGGCCGAGTTGACAGACGACGCGAGAGAGCTGGTGGCGGCGCTGCGCGCAGAGGAGGGCAAGGACGTCTGGCTGTTCGGCGGCGGGGTGCTGTGCCGCAACCTCCTCGATGCCGGCCTGGTGGATCGCGTGGAGGTGGCAATCATCCCGGTCCTGCTGGGCGCAGGCTTGCCGCTGGTCGCCACCGCGGAGAGCAGGGCGCCAGCTGCGCTGCGCTTGCGCGGCCAGCGGGTCTACCAGAAGACTGGCACCGTCATCCTCGAGTACGACGTGGACCGTGTGGCGCGGTCCGCGGCCAGCGCACCCGCGGGCGACGACCGCTGATGGCCGCCAGCATCTACGAGCGACTCGGTGTTCCCGAGGTAGTCAACGCGGTCGGCTACGCGACCCGCGTGGGCGGCAGCCGCACCTCCGAAGCGGTGGACGCCGCGATGGCCGAGGCGCAGCGCGGCTACGTCCAGATAGACGAGCTGGAAGCCGCCGCCGACCGCATCATCGGCGACGCGACCGGAGCGGAAGCCGGCATAGCCACCAGCGGTGCCGCGGCAGGGCTCACCCTCGCGGCAGCCGCCTGCCTGGCCGGGCTCGATACCGCGCGCATGGACGAGCTGCCGGACGTCAGTCAGCTCTCCCGCAGCCAGATCGTCTACCCGAGCCTTGGCCGGTTCCATTACGACCACGCGATTCGCGCTAGCGGCGCCGAGACGGTGCTGGTCGACTACCGGGCACCCGATGCGCTGCAGCGCATTGCCGACGCCATCGGACCGCGCACCGCCGCCATCTGCTACGTGTGGTACCGCGCCGACGAGCGACCGACCATCGAGCAATTGGCCGGGCTCGCGGGCGAACACGACCTGCCGCTTATCGTCGACGGCGCGATGTCCCTGCCGCCAGTCGCCAACCTGAGGGGCTTCATCGCACGGGGGGCAGACTTGGTTACCTTTAGCGGCGGCAAGCACCTCGGCGGCCCGCAGGCGTCCGGGGTGCTGGCCGGTCGCGCCGACCTGATCCGCTCGGCGTGGTTGCAGATGGTCGATATGGACGTGCGCCCTTCGACGTGGTCGCTGCGACACTGGGTAGCGGAGGGGTGGGTCAGCGCGCCACCGCGTCATGGCGTCGGACGCTCGATGAAGGTGGGCAAGGAGGCCGTGGCTGGGCTGCTGGTGGCGCTGCAGGAGTACGGAGCGCGCGATCACGCAGGCGAGTTGCACGGCTGGCGCCAGACAGTGGAGTCGATGGCGCGCGCCCTGCGCGACCTGCCAGGCCTCGGCGCCGAAGCCGAGTCGGCTAGGCCGGGCGGACAACCGCTACCGTCGGTGCGCCTGACGCTGGAGGACCAAGATGGCGCTGCAGGAACGGCGATGACCGAGCTCATCGAAGCGCTCGGACAGCGGCGCCCGCGTATCATCCTGAGCGAAGACGATACCGACCCGCGCTGCGGGAATCTCTATCCCATGTGCCTCCGTGCCGGCGAGCCCGAGCACATCGTGGCGGCCATCAAGGCGCACCTCGGCGCCTAGCGGCCGGCAAACGCGGGGGTAGGAAGAGGCTCGACACTCCAAACCGGCATCTCTAATGTCCACACTTCATGCCGCCTCGACGTTGGCATCACGGCCCGAAACCGGCGCGCGCGCTCATAACCGGCGCCGCCCGCGGTCTGGGAGCATCGGTTGCGGCGGTGCTGTGCGGCGAAAACGTGGAGGTGTGGCTCGCGGATCGCGACGGGCATCAGCTCGAGGTGACGGCTGCGGAGCTGCGGCGCCGCGGCGGACGGTGCCATATCATGGCCATCGACCTCGAGGATGTCGACGCGTGCCACCGCCGCTTCGCCGCGCTCGAGCAGGAGAGCGGCGGCATCGATCTTGTCCTCGCCAACGCGGCGGTAACCGGACGGCGCGCCAGTATGGGTCCGCTGGAATGTCCATGGCCGATCGCCCGCCAGATCATGACGGTGAACGTCGCCGGTGTCGCAGCGACGCTGTGGCCCTTTGTGGAGCCGATGACAGCTCGCGGCCACGGGCGGCTGGCGGCGATGTCCAGCCTCTCGGGGGACTACCCGAACCCCCGCACTCCCGCTTACGGGGCCAGCAAGGCGGCGGTGGGCTACCTGCTTCAGTCGATGGACATCGCGCTGCGCCAGCGCGGGGTGCTGGCGACCGCGATCTATCCTGGATTCGTCGCGACGCCGGGAACGGCCGAGATAGAGGACGCGCTACCGATGATGGTCCACCAGGAGGCGGCGGCGCGACGCATAGTGGCGGCCCTGCGCCGCGGTCGCCGGGTGGTGCGGTTTCCGCGCCGGCTGTTCTGGATGCTGAGAATGGTCCGAACGATGCCGACGCCGATCTACGACCGCGTGACCCGTTCGCTCACGATCCGGGGGTAGCGGGCTTCCGGCTCGCGCTGCCGGCGGTCATTCGCTCACTTTCGTCCCACAGCTGCTGCAGCAGGGCCTCGTCACGTGCCGCTGGCGGTAGGCGGCGCTGGCGGCGCCTGATGTAGAAGCCACCGCCGCAGCCCGCGAGCTCCGGAGAGGTAGCCAACCAGACCACCGTATCTGCGCCGGCCTCCGGGGTGGTACCGAATACTCGGAAGTAGGCCCGCACCGGAGCGGCCTGGCGATCGGTGATGTGCGAGAGAATGGTTCCCGGATGGAGGCAGTTGGCAGTGACGCCGCGGCCGTCGAGCTGCGCGGCCAACGAGCGGGTGAACATAATGTTGGCCAGCTTCGACCTGGCATACGCTCCGAACGGCACGTACAGGCGCTCCCCCTGTAGATTGTCGAAGTCGATTCGCCCCGCCTTCGAGGCGTTGGAGGCGACGTTGACAATACGCGCCGGTGCGCTGGCGACGAGTCGTTCGCGGAGGAGGTTGGTGAGGAGGAAGTAGCCCAGGTGGTTGAGCGCCCAGGTCCGCTCGATTCCCTCCGCAGTGAGCCGGCGCTGGTTATAGATCGCACCCGCGTTGTTCAGCAGAACGTGAATGGCAGGATAGTCAGCGAGCAGAGCTGCGGCAAGCCGCCGCACCTCCGACTGCAGTGAGAGGTCGGCGATGATGAGCTCGAGGGAGCCGGCGGTGTTGGCACGCAGCTCGGCGAGCGCAGCGTCCCCGCGCTCGCGACTCCGACACACCATGACGACGTGGTGGCCGAGGCCGGCGAGCGCAGACGCCGCTGCCTTACCGATGCCGGCGTTGGCACCGGTTACCACACTCACCGGGCGGCCGTCGCGGGCGTTCACGCGGCGGAAGTATACACTCTGTACGCAGCTGGCCCAGAGGACTACAGTGCACCCAGCCGTACGCCGACCCTTTGCCCATCGTTTGTTCCGCTCTGCGGATGGCGACCGTGAGCAGAGCACAGGGTAAGGCCGCATCGCCGGTAACACCTTGGTCGAGCAAGCCACCCGATTCACCCGCAAGATCGTCGCGTTTACGCGGCGCCGTTCGCGACTGGTCATACTCCTGACCATCGTCATCTCTCTCGCCTTCGCGGTACCTGCGAGCCAGGTCCGTCCCAACGCCAGCCTGGACGAGCTGTTCCCGGTGGGGTCGGAGATCGTGCAGCGGATGGTGGAGTACGGGCAGGCGCGGGACGAGCGCGACCTCCTGCTGATCGCGCTTGATGCGGAAGACCCATTCGATCTCACCCGTCTGGCGGCAATCGAAGCGACCGCCGAGCGGCTGCGGGAGCTGCCCGACGTCGACGGAGTGATTACCCCATTCAGCGTGCCGGCGTTCCGGCGCGGACCAGC
>CAJWOB010000291.1 GCA_913043885.1 uncultured Spirochaetaceae bacterium
TTACCTGCGCGGCTGGGGCAAGGTGGGAGGCGGGGAGGTGATGAACCTCAAGCTCACCCCGCCACGCAAACGGTTTCGTCACATTCGCCTCGCCACCTCGACCGACTACCGCACCTGGAGCGACCCGGAGCTGGTCGTCTTCGACCACGAGCTGTCGCCGGAGGAGCAGCTGTACACCGCCGCGATGTCGCCGTATGCAAGGGCGCCGCACATCCTGGTGGGCTTCCCCAAGCGCTACATGCCGGGGCGCCAGGCCAACTTCGATCAGCCGGAAACCGGCCTCTCCGACATGGCCCTCATTTCGAGCCGGGACGGTCACCACTTCACACGCTGGCCGGAGGCGTTTCACCGCCCCGGCCGCGACAAACAGAATTGGGTGCAGCGCAACAACAGCGCGGCGCGCGGTCTGCTGCAGCTGGCGCCCGACGAGCTGTCGATCTACTGGGTGGAGCACTATCACCAGGCGGAGCCGAGCCGGATACGTCGCGGCACCGTGCGGCTCGATGGCTTCGCCGCCGTCCACGCCGGCGCCGCCGGCGGCGAGCTGCTGACCCGGCCCCTCACGTTCGAAGGCGGCGAGTTGGTGCTCAACTACGCGACCTCCGCCTTCGGTGGCGTGCAGGTGGAGATCCAGGATGCCGATGGACGGGCGATCGAGGGATACCGGCTCGCCGATTGCCCAGTCATCTACGGGGACGAGATCGAGCACACGGTACGGTGGGAGGCTGGGTCCGACGTACGGCGCCTGGCCGGCAGCCGGGTGCGGCTCAGGGTGGCGCTGCGCGACGCCGATCTCTACTCCCTACGATTCAGCGACTGAGATTGCGGAGGACACATGGCACGATCGATCGAAGAGCGGCTCGAGGCATTACGCGAGACGGCCATCCGTGGCGCACGCAACGTGCGCGCCGACGTGGCGAGCATCGACGAGTGGGGTGAGATGGCAGAGCTGACCGCACCGGCCCACCGCGATGCTCTGGCAGCTATTGGGCAGTCGTTGGCGCAGAACGCCGAACGGTTGGAGTCCGGCGCCGGCGGCGACGCACTGGACGCGGTGCGGACGACGCTGGCCGAGGCCGCACAGCAGCTGCAGGCGGACATCGATCGCCTTGAGGCGCTGGTCGCGGAGGCGTCAGGCGCTCAGGCGGCGCTGGACGAGGAGGCTCGCGAGGCCTTCGACTCGCTCCGCGTATGGCTAGGCAACCATGTCGACTGGCTGGAGATCGGCATCGCCGCCGACGACGAGCAGCGGTAATGCGTGATATCGGCACCCGCGTCGAGCCATTTGTCGACGAGTGGCTGATCGATCGCCTGGACGGGGCAGAGCTACGGCTCGCTCACCCGGTACGCCGGGAGGTGGTCATGGAGTTCGACCAGCCGTGGGAGGGGAACACCTCCTACTACCCGGTGATGTTCCGCGATGGCGACCGCTTCCGCATGTACTACCGCGGCTCCCACACCATCCATGGCGGCGCCAAGGCGGACTACGAGAGGCCCGAAGAGATGATCTGCTTCGCCGAGAGCGGCGACGGCATCCGCTGGGAACGACCGGAGCTCGGCCTGGTGGAGTATCGCCAGTCGCGGGACAACAACATCATCATGCCTGCCGCCTTGGCGGGAGATACCTTCTCGGTTATCGATGACCAACGCCCGGGCGTAGCGCCGGAGGAGCGCTACAAGGCCGGCACCGGCACCATGGACTACGGCTTCTTCGCGTTCGTCTCCGCCGACGGCCTGCGTTGGCAGCGCGTCGAGCCCGATCCGCTGCTCCCCGACCCACAGGGTTACGACTGGGTTCAGACGCTGCTGTGGGACGGCACCCGCAACCGTTACGCCGCCTACCTGCGTGGCTGGGAGCGGGTGGGGGGCGGCGAGGTGAAGAACCTCAAGCTGACGCCGGCGCGGCGCCGCATCCGTCACGTCCGCCTCACCACGTCGCAGGACTTCACCCACTGGACCGACCCGGAGCTAATCGAGCTGGATGTGCCCCTCTCCCATGAGGAGCAGTTCTACACCAACTGCATCCAGCCTCACCCACGGGCGCCGCACCTGCTGGTCGGCACCCCCAAGCGCTACATGCCGACCCGCCAGGCCAACTTCGACCAGCCCGAGACCGGGCTCTCCGACGCCGGGCTCATCGTCAGCCGCGACGGCAGCCGCTTCAAGCGCTGGCCGGATGCGTTCCTGCGCCCGGGCCGCGACAAGAAAAACTGGGTGCAGCGCAACAACGGGCCGGCGATCGGGATGCTGCAGCTCAGCGACGACGAGATCTCGCTGTACTGGATGGAGCACTACCACCAGGACGAGCCGTCGCGCTTGCGACGCGGAACTGTGCGCCTCGACGGCTTCGCCTCCGTGTTCGCCGGCGCCGGCGGCGGCGAGCTGCTGACCCATCCGCTGTCGTTCAGCGGCAGTGAGCTGGTGATCAACTATGCCACCTCCGCCTATGGGGCGGTGCAGGTGGAGATCCAGGACGATGCCGGGCAGGCGATCGAGGGATTCCGCCTCGATCAGTGCACGCCGTTCTACGGCGACGAGATCGAGCACGTCGTGAATTGGGAGGGTGGCGCTTCCATCGAGCGGCTGGCGGGCGAGCAGGTGCGGCTTCGGTTCGCGCTGCGCGATGCTGATCTGTATTCGCTGCGGTCTCGCTAACCTAGTGTGCCGTCTGCGAAGATCGTCGGCACGCAATTGGGCGGTCCCGGACGCTATCCGTATAACGTACGGATGGCGCCGAGTGGACCCTACGCGCTCTGTACGGTCTCTATACGGATAAGGGCGCGTCTCTTCCGCCGCCAGCCACGGCCAAGACGACAAGGCGGACCCGGCTATCTGAGAGAGAGACGGGTTGTGAGACGGTATCCGGCAGGCGACTGCAGATGATCTGGGCGCCATCCTCCGGCAGCCGCGGCTGCCCGCGGCGGTGCGTGAAGCGCTGAGCGTGCGTCCACCCGACAGCTCCGCTACGATCACATCGCATGGCTAGCGACCGGCCACTCGAGGTGGCCCTCATCGGCGCCGGCAATCGCGCCAGCACCACTTACGGAGCGATCCTGCCGCATCTGCAGGAATGGGTGCGCGTGGTCGCCGTATGTGATCCGGTGGTCGAGCACTCGGAGCAGCTGGCCGCCCGACTCGGTGCACGATCATTTCACTCGATCCAGGACCTGGTCGCGGCTGAGCTCGTGGAAGCGGCGCTGGTGGTGACACCCATCCCGTCGCACCACTCGATTTCGGCCTTCTTGTCGGTGCACGGCATCCACCACGAGGTGGAGACCGCAATGGCTGACACCCTGGAGCAGGCACGGGACATGGTGGCACGCGCCGCCGCGGGCGGCGTGGTGCTGCGGGTGGGCGAGAATTTCTTCCGCGTCCCCTTCGACCGCATGATGAAGTTAGTGGCGCAGAGCGGTGTAATCGGCGACGTCCGGCGCGTCCTCTGTATGTACGACCACACTGGGTTCCACAACAACTCGCGGTGGATCGCGTTCCACGAGGCCGCGGCATTGACGGTGCAGGCAGTTCATCACGACATGCCGGTGGCGCCGTACCACTCCATGCCGCATCGACACCACACTTCAGAAGCGTTTCGGTGCTATACGTACACGTTCCCTGGAGATCGCTTGGTCGTCGACCTCGCCGGCAACATCAAAGGCAATCTCGGCCGCCATCCGCGGCCCGGTTACACGGAGGTGGCAGGGGCGCGTGGCGTCGTCGTGCAGCAGGCCGTCGAGCTGTGGGCTGGGCGCGCCGAGGTACGACGCTGCACCGACGACGCGCTACGCGACGGCGGCAAGGCCGATCAGATCGCCGCTATCGTCGACGAAGTGGAGGACGACGTGTGGACTCGTTCGCACGTCGCCATCGACGGACGTCGCTTCGAGTACGTCAACCCGCTCCGCGTCCCCGCGTCGCATTTCCTGACGTACTACGGCGCCACCGTGGCCGGCCACGTCGTCGACTTTGCGCGTGCCGTGTGGCGCGCCCGCGGGTCCCAGAGCGCCGCGCAGGACCTGGCTGCGCAGGGCTTCGAGTACACCGACCGGGAAGCGCTGGCCGCGATGGAGATGTGGATCGGCGCCGACGAATCGGCGCTTCGTGA
>CAJWOB010000292.1 GCA_913043885.1 uncultured Spirochaetaceae bacterium
CCGGACCGATAGCGGACGTCGAAGAGTGGGATGAGGTGGAGCTGGCCAGGCTGCCGGATGCGGTGCGGCCGCTATTCGGTGACCCGAACACCCGCCACTGGGATTTCGGCGTCGCCAACAAGCCCGTGCAGATGGCCAGCGCGGCCCCGGGAGTCAATCCAAGCCGCTGGGACCTGGTCTGAAGTCGGTCCGGCCTGGCCTATCTGCGCCTTCACCCTTCCTTCGCGGATTCCGAACTGACATATGGCTGAATCGCTCGCAGTCGAGCTGGCGCGGCAGATGATCCGGATGCCGACCACCAATCCCCCAGGTTACGAGGGAGAGTTGGCCGAACACCTGGAGCGGGTGATGGCCGACGCCGGGCTGGCCACGAGGCTGTACCCGCTGTCGCCGAAGCGGGCGAGCGTGGTGGGAACGCTCGCCGGCGCCGGCAGCCGTCCCCCGTTCGCCATGGTCGGCCACATCGACACGGTCACTCCCGGCCAAATGCCCTGGAGCTTCGATCCGTTTGCCGCCGACATCGTTGCAGGAAGGCTTCGCGGCCGGGGGGCGTCGGACATGAAGGGCGGGACGGCGGCCATGGTCGCCGCCGCCTGTACCATCGCTCGCTCGGAGGTGCGTCTGGATGGGGATCTGATCGTCGCGTGCACCGCCGGGGAAGAGGTGGACTGCGTCGGAGCTATTGATCTGCTGCGGCAGGGCGTCTTCGCGGGCGCCTCGGCCATGCTGATTCCCGAACCAACCGACTTGGCCGTGTGGCATGTCGAGAAAGGGGCCCTATGGCTGGAGATCCTGATGCGGGGCAAGACGGCGCACGGCTCCATGGCCGAGGAGGGACATAACGCCGTCGGCCAGACGCTGGCCTTCCTGGAGAGACTCGTGGCCTTCCCCTTCCAGCAGCGATATCATCCGGTGCTCGGCACGCCGTCGGTGAGCCTTGGCACCATCTCCGGAGGCATCAAGGTCAACGTGGTGCCCGACCGGTGCGAAGCCAGGGTCGACGTGCGAACGTTGCCTGGCGAAGACCACGACCGCATTGTCGCGGAGGCACAGCGCTATGCCGAGGAGGTCAGCCCGCCGCAGGTGCCGGCTCCGCAGGTGTCGGCGCTGGCGGATCGGCCGGCGGTGGAGAGCGATCGGGAAGATCCCTTCGTCATCGCCGCCCTGGAAGCCGTCCGCGCAGCCACCGGCCGCGAGCCCGCGCTCGGCGGGGCCTCCTACTTCTCCGATGCGGCCGTCCTGATTCCGGAGCTCGAGATCCCGATGGTCCTCTGTGGTCCCGGTCGCCCGGACCTGGCGCACCAGCCTGACGAGTACGTGGAGGCAGTGCGGGTAGAGGAAGCGGAGGAAGCCTACGTGGCCCTGATCCGCCGGATGCTCGAAGTTGCGGACGGCGCGGGCGCTGACCCGGCCGGCCGGTCCGGGCCTGCCGGCCACGCGGACAGATCTTCATGAGCCCCCTCGACGCCGACCAGATATCCAGCTTTAAGCAGCATGGCTACCTCATCCTGCCGGGTTTAGTCGGCGAGGACGTGGTGCAGGCCTGGCGCGATCAGTTCT
Source organism: uncultured Spirochaetaceae bacterium (assembly GCA_913043885.1). GTDB lineage: Bacteria > Spirochaetota > Spirochaetia > SZUA-6 > Bin103 > Bin103. The sequence goes on from CAJWOB010000292.1 coordinate 1,561, forward strand.
GGGGGCACGTGGGTGCGGCTGCCGACGACGCTTCCAGCTGGCCGGAGGACTACGTGGTCGAAAGTTTCGGCGTCGATCCGCCGTTCGGGCAGCTGCCGCAGATGCGGGCGATCGTCAGCCAGCTCGGGGGCCAACAGTTCGCCGGTGGTGGCGGCTCGATGCTGGTGCAGTGGCCGAAGCCAGCAGTCGACTGGCGAGCGCCTGCCGAGGGACACATCGACGGCTACGGCCCGGGTGGCTGGAGCGGCGGCTTCATGATGGGGGCCACCACCTACCTCGAGGAGGTCGGGCCCCGGGGTGGCGGCTTCTACTACTGGCCGGACAGTCATCTTCCGGTCCAGGAGTACTTCCGCGCGCACCCCGGGCAGATTGACGGCAGCTTCAGGGAGCGGGATGACTGGGAGGAGCTGAGCTGGGGCCTCTTCTCCGATCTGGGTCCGACGGCGCCGCTGGAGTTTACCGGCGCCGCCGGCGACGTGATCCTGTGGCACTGTTTCCTCTGCCACACAGGTTCGCCGAACGTCGGCACCCGCCCGCGGCTGGGTGTGTTCTCGCGCTGGCACCACGCCGAGCGCGAGCAGATGAAGTGGGACGTTCCGGAGGACCTGTGGAAGTACTGGACGATTTGAGAGAAAGCGGCGAAAGGAGTCACCGTGTACAGTGTATCCCATGACGGCAGCAATAAGAAGATCCTCTGGCAGGAGATGTTGCGGCACGAGTTCGAAGCCGCCCTCGAGCAGCGGCCGGTGGTCATCGTGCCGGTGGGCTCGGTCGAGCAGCACGGACCACACTGCCCGATGGATGTCGACATCTCAGCGCCCTTCCACATGGCCGCCGAGGTGGCGCGGCGGGTGGAGGCGTTCCCCGTTATCGTGGCGCCGCCCGTATGGTCGGGCTTCACCCACTACAACATGGGTTTCGCCGGCACGATCTCGCTGCGGCTCGAGACCTTCCAATCCCTGATCGCCGACATCTGCCGCAGCATCCATGCCAACGGCTTCCACCGCATCATCACCGTCAACGGTCACGGCGGCAACGCGGCGCCCTGCCGCGCGGTCAGCTGGCAGCTGGCCGAGGAGGACATATTCACCCTGAGTTTCAACTGGTGGGACATGGTGGAAGCGGAGTTGCGGGAGTGGTCGGCGACCGAGGAAAGCGTGGGGCACGGCGGCGAGTGGGAGACCGCTGTGCAGCAGCACCTGCGCCCCCACCTGATCGACGACGACCGCCGCGTCAGCGACGACGCGCTCAGCCTTCCCTTCGACGACGAGCTGGCGTTTGCCGTGTTCGCGGAGCGCCGCCGCGACACGCGTGACGGGACGGGGGTCATGGGCGACGCGACCGCAGCGACAGCGGCGAAAGGTAAACGGATCTTCGACCTGGCCTGCGATCGCCTGGCGACGCTGTGCCACGAGTATCACAGGCTGCCGGTGCGCCAGTACCGCGAGTTCGGCAGCCACTGCCCGTAAGGCCAGCGTTACCGCGGGCAAAGGCCCACGCCCCCGGCGACGTAGCCGTCTGCAATGGCGCTAGTGCGCCAGGCAGCCGGGTCCCCCCTGCTCACCGCTGCTGGCGGCGCTGCGGTCGCCGTTGTCGCGGCTCTCAATTTCGCCTCCGATTCTCTCCATACCAGCGCAGTTGCCGGGTTTGCACCGCTAAACGGGAAATGCGATCGAGCCGGTGCAGCAAGGACCGCCGCCGCGATTTGATGCCGGATCCCTGGTCGGCGAAGTTTCCGGGGGAACCGCACCGAACGAGCGCTAAGCGACCAGGAAGACGAATGACGACGAGAAACTGGGCCGGCAACGTAGAATTCGGCCCGACGCCCATACGGGTGCCGGATACCCTCGGGGAGCTGCGCGAACTGGTGCGCTCTGCCCGCAAGCTGCGCGTGTTGGGCTCGCGCCACTCCTTCAACGACATCGCCGCCTCACCGGATGTCCACCTCTCTCTTGAGCGGCTGTCCCGGCCGCCGACCTTCGATCGGGAGCGGCAGACTGTCACCTGCAGTCCGGGCGTCACATACGGCGAGCTTTGTCCGTTGCTCGATGCGGAGGGGGTGGCGCTGCGGAATCTGGCCTCTCTGCCGCACATATCGGTAATGGGTGCGTTCTCCACCGCCACCCACGGCTCGGGGGACGGCAACCAGAACCTGGCGACCGCTGTCGTGGAGCTGGAGCTGGTAGCGGCCGACGGCGAGATCCGCCGCCTTACCCGGGACCTGGAAGGTGATGCGTTCAGCGGCCAGGTTGTCAGTCTGGGAGGTCTGGGGGTGGTCACCGAAGTGACGCTGGCGACAGTGCCGGCGTTCACCATGCAGCAGGAGGTGTTCGAGGATCTGCCGGTCGCCAGCGTCTACGAACGCTTCGACGAGATTACCTCCTGCGCCTACAGCGTCAGTCTGTTCACCGACTGGCGGGATGGGCTGGTTAACCAGGTTTGGCTCAAACACCGACTCGACGGATCGGCGGGCCGGCCGCCGGCGACCGAGTTTCTGGGTTCCCGGCCGGCGCCGAAACACCGGCACCCGGTGACGG
>CAJWOB010000293.1 GCA_913043885.1 uncultured Spirochaetaceae bacterium
GGCGGGCGAGAGAACCGGCGACTGCTGGAGGACTTTGCGGCGAGCCGCCGGCTCTTGGAGACCGTCGCCAGCCATCTACGCCGCGGCCTCGACCTCGAGCTCGAGCTCGAACGGAGTGTCTGAGCAGCAGCCTGATCCGCTGACGCTGCAGCTCGATGCGGCGTCACACGGCGTGTTCCTGGTTGGCGACGGCGTCGAGGGTATCTTGAGCCTCCGCGCCGCCGGCGACATGCGGCAACCGACCACTCGCGCGCAGCTCATCGAACGGCTGGGCCTCCCGGGCCGGGTGGTATCCACCCGCCAGATCCATTCCCGCGTCGTGGTAGCCGCCGACCAGGTCCGCGGCGGGGAGGTCGAGGCCGATGGCGTGGCCACCGACGCTCCGGGCGATGTGCTGTTGGTCACGGTGGCCGACTGCTTGCCGATCTACTTCGCCGCCGCGAACGGGGCTATGGCGCTGGTACACTCCGGATGGCGGGGCACCGGCATCGCGCTCGAAGCGTTGGAGCTACTCCACTCGCGCTACGACGCCGAGGCAGCGTCGATAACGGCGGTCATCGGCCCGGGCATCGGCGCCTGCTGCTACCACGTCGACGAGGAGCGGGCCGAGCTGTTCCGCACTCGTTTTGGGGCGAAGTCGGTGCGGAGAGAGGCGGGGCGTGCTCACCTCGACCTCCGCCAGGTAAACGAGCAGCTGTTGCGCGCCGCCGGCGTGGCCGCGGTCAGATCCATCGAGCTGTGCACCAGCTGCACGCCACAGCTATGGTCCAGCCGTCGCGATGGTGGCGGCCCCGCCTGCGCGTTGATGGCGGCGGCTATTCGCCGGCTGCCTCAATGAGCAGGCGATCGGTGTAGTCGGCAGCAGCCCCGCCCACCTCCTCGCGCGTGCCCACTCCCACCAGCAACCACGCGGGGTCGCCGTCGAACGGGACCTGGATGCGCACGTAGGGCGCCGACGGATACCAGCTGATCGCTACGGCCGCGTCCGCGGCCGGGCCGGACAGATGAGCGCCGTTCCAGCCGAGCAGTAGTGGCGGCCTGGCAGCCGTTGGCGGCGCGCCATCCACGGCCACCAGCTCCGCGACGATGGTTACGTTCGCCCACCCTGGTTCGGTGCGCACGCCGTCGAGGGCAGAGTTGCCCAGCAACAGCACCACCAGAACGAGTCCGCCGGGAAGCTCCACCGCCGCGACCCCAAACCGCCGCCAGCCGTCGGCGTCGATGACCGCCGCATGTGAGGCGCTGGCCTCCCACGCCAGCCAGATGTCGTCGAAGGAGGGACCGACGCCGAGTACCTCACCGACCCGACGGCCGGTTCCGCCGCAGCGCCGGTAGCGCCGCAGCGGCGACGGGGTGCCTAGGCTGTGATGAGACAGCACGCCCCGCGCCGCGAGGTCCGCTGCCGAGGACTGTGCTGCCGCACGCAGTGCCACCTCGTCCCTCAGCACCACATCGGGCCGTCGCCCACGCCACCGCGCCAAGAACGCTTCGTCGAGTGCCGCCGCGTTCTCTGTGGCGTGGGCGGCGCTCGCTGCCGCGTGCGCGGCGCCGGACGAAGGGGCCGCGGACGGAGATCCGTGGCACGCCCACCCTCCGGTGGCGCCCAGGAGAGTGGCCGCCAGCGCCGCCGTCCAGCCAAGCGCTCGACGCCCGGGTGGCGACAGACGGCCCGCGGCCACTGAGCTACAGTGCGGCCACGCGCAGCGCAATGATCGAGTCCATCCGCAACATCGGCATTATCGCCCACATCGACGCCGGCAAGACGACCACTACCGAGCGCATTCTCTACTACTCGGGTGTCAGCCATCGCATCGGCGAGGTGGACGACGGCGAGGCGACCATGGACTGGATGGTGCAGGAGCAGGAACGGGGCATCACCATCACCGCCGCCGCCACGACGTGCCAGTGGCAGGACTGCCGCATCAACATCATCGACACTCCCGGGCACGTCGACTTCACGGCGGAGGTCGAGCGTGCCCTGCGTGTGCTCGACGGCGCCATCGGCATCTTCTCCGCGGTGGAGGGGGTGGAGCCGCAGTCCGAGACCGTGTGGCGCCAGGCGGACCGCTACGCGGTGCCACGCATCGCCTTCGTCAACAAGCTCGATCGCGCAGGGGCGCGCTTCGAGGAGGTGATCGAGGAGATGCGCCAGAAGCTCGGCGCGGCAGTTACCCCGGTCCAGATACCCATCGGTTTGGAAGGATCCTTCGACGGCGTGGTGGACCTTATCGACCAGCGCGCGGTGAGGTTTGCAGGTGAGCAGGGGCGTGACGTCGAGACCGACGCGATCCCCGACGAGCTCACCGAGCTGGCCACTCGCTGGCGCGACAAGCTGGTCGACCCCCTGGCCACCGGCTCCGACGAGATCATGGCGCGCTACGTCGACGGCGAAGCCCTCCCGGCGCCGTTGCTGCGCGCAGAGCTGCGGCGCCAGACGCTGCACGGCGATGTGCAGCCGGCGCTCTGTGGCGCCTCGTTGCGCAACATCGGCGTGCAGCCGTTGCTCGATGCCGTAGTGGACTATCTGCCTGCGCCGCAGGATCTGGGTCCGGCGCCGGCCACCCGGCATCGACCGCCTCCCGAGAAGGCGGTGGCCGTACCCCGTGATGCCGAGGGGCTGGCGCTGGCGTTCAAGATTCACACCGACCGGGAGGCCGGCCTGCTTACCTACCTGCGGGTGTACGCGGGCACAATCGAGGCAGGCAAGGCGGTGTACAACGAGCGGCTGGGCCGGCGGGAGCGGATCGGGCGCCTGCTGCGCATGCATGCCAATCGCTCCGAGGCGGTCGAGTCGGTTGCGGCGGGGGACATCGCCGTTGCCGTCGGCTTCAAGGACGTACAGACCGGGGACACCATCGGCGACGACTCTGGACTACTGCTCGAGCCAATGCGGTTTCCGGAGCCGGTCATCAGCGTCGCCATCGAAACGCGGTCGCTGTCCGACAACGACCGATTGTTGCAGGCACTGGCGGCGATAGCGCGGGAGGACCCGACCTTCTCGGTGCAGGAGAGCGACGAGACCGGTCAGGTGCTGATTTCGGGGATGGGTGAGCTACACCTGGACGTCATCGTCCGACGACTCGAGGACGAGTACCGGCTCGAGGCCCGAGTTGGTCAGCCGCAGGTTGCCTACCGCGAGTCGATCGCCGTCGAGGGGTCCGCCCACCACCGCTACCGCCGCGCCATCGCCGGCAAGGAGCACGCGGCCGACATCTCGTTGCGGGTGGCCCCGAGGCCGAGGGGCAGCGGCAACGCGATCACCATCGATGCCGGCGCCCTCCCCGAGCAGCTGATCGCAGCGCTGCGGCGCGGGGTAGCCAACGGGGAGACCTCGGGGGTGCTGTACGGCTACCTCACCACCGACATCGCCACGGTGGTGGAGCAAGCCGGGCCGGAGGACGCCACCGCCACCGAGCTGGCGTTCGAGACCGCCGCGGCGCTGGCGTTCGCCGATGCCTGCCGGGCGGCCTCCCCTACTCTGCTCGAGCCGGTGATGACCGTCGATGTCACCGTTCCGTCGGAGTTCGTCGGCGAGGTGATCGGCACCCTCAACGCGCGCGGTGCAGATGTGCAGCAGGTGGAGGCCAGACGCGGCGCCGAGCTGGTCAGCGCCATCGCGCCGCTGGCAAAGATGTTCGGCTTTTCCACCGCGCTGCGCAGCCAGACGCAGGGGCGCGGATCGTTCGCCATGGAGTTCGCCCACTTCGCGCCCACGGCAGCGGCCGGCTAGCGGCGGGCAGCGGCCCGCGGCGGCGGCCTCCTCCTCCGCGACCAGCTCGTCGAAGCTGCGCTTCACGTAGCGCCCGATGAGCGCAAACGCCAACAGCACGAGCGCGGCCCCGACCACCGAGGCCCCGTCCGGCAGCATGTCCTTGACCGCGGCGCCGCCCTCGCCGGCCACCAGGAGCAGCGGGAAGCACAGCTCGGTGGCGGTGCCCGCGTGGGCCATGGTGTGCGCCAGCCGCGAGGGCCGCAGGTCGTCTGGGAAGGATCGGTACATGCGCCTGCGTAGACCCGCCCAGCGCAGCACTGGGCTGTTGCTCACCATCACGCACACCACCGCTGGGAAGTGGCGATTGAGCTTCGAG
>CAJWOB010000294.1 GCA_913043885.1 uncultured Spirochaetaceae bacterium
TCCCGCACCGCCGCCACCAGCTCGACGATGAGGTCGACCTCGCCTGCGGAAAGCGGCCGTTGCTGCCCGGTGAGCCAGCCGCTGTCGCCCGCGGTGACGTGACCCGGCTCGGCAAACCGCGGCGGGTCGACGTTGTCGATGTCGAACTTGATGGCGCGGAAGCCGCGCTCCACCGCAGCGCGGGCGCGTTCCCGCCACGCTTCGGCCGTCGCCGCGGCGCCGTGCCCGCAGTCAGCGTACAGCTTGATCCGATCGCGAAAGCGACCACCGAGCAGGTTATAGATGGGGGTGTCCAGCGCCTGGCCCTTCAGGTCCCACAGCGCCAGCTCGATGCCGCTGATCGCAGCGACGGTGGCGCCGCCGGTAGAGCCCTGCCCCGCGGTGCCACGCACCATCTTGCTGAACAGCCAGCCGACGTTTTGGGGGTCCTCGCCGAGGAGCAGCCCCTCCAGATGATGGACCAGGCGCTCCACGCCGGCACCCCAGTAACACTCTCCGAGACCGATCAGTCCTTCATCGGTGCGCACCTGAACCAGGATCCACTCGAAGTTGGCAGCGAGTGAGGCGGTGCGAACGGCGGTGATTCTCAATTCGCTCTCCCCCGCTTCCACTCCTCGTACTCGGGGCGAGCGGCATCGATCAGGGGATAGTAGCGACGAAGGTCGCCACCCTCGCGCAGCCGCTCGCGGGCGAACTCCTCCCACTCGTCGTGCTCGCCGGCGTCGTCGGCCAGTTGCGCAGCCAGCTGCTGTGGGACCACGACTGCGCCGTCGTCATCGGCGACGATAATGTCCCCCGGCATCACCAGCGTATCGCCGCAGGCGATCGGCACGTTCACCGCGAACGGAAAGATGGTGGTCTGCGTGTGGAAGTTGGGTGTGGTGCCGCGGAGCCACAAGCCGACGCCGAGCTGACTGGCCGAGGGGAAGTCGCGGATGCAGCCGTCGATGACCGCGCCGACGCCGCCGCGTCCCAGGAAGTAGGTGAGCATCATCTCTCCGAACACCCCACTGGTCATCGAGCCGCGGGCGTCCACGACCACGACATCTCCCGGTTGGGTGTGATAGAGGCAGTGCCGGTGGAGCTGAACTTCGGGATCGTCGTACTCATCGGCCGAGTACTGGTCTTCGCGCTGCGGCATGAACTGCAGCGTCAACGCCGGCCCGGCCACCTTATTGCCGGGGGTGCGGGCGGTCGGACCCGCGATGTGGGAGTCGCTGATGCCCAAGTGCTTGAGCTGTCCGGAGGCCGTCGCGCTGGAGATGTCGGCGAACCTTGCAAGGAGGTCGGCGGGCGGTCGGTCGATGTCCTGGGTCTCGGGGATCTTCATCGCTCACCCATTCTGGCGGTAATTGTCCCTGTGTCGAACCGAACGTACAGTCCGTGAGTCGAGACACAATATGAAAGACGTCACCGTGCAGCTAGAACGCTGCCTGCAGAGATTCCACGACGGGCATCTGAAGGCCGAAGACCTAGAGCGCGCCATGGCCGCGGCTGCGGCGGCCATGGCGGCCGGCGAGCCGGCGCATGGGCAGCAGAGCCTGCTGTATGTGCAGACCACCAGCACCGACCCGTACAGCGACATCATCGGCATGTCGATCTACGAGCAGGGTGCCGACCACCAGGCCGTCGACGAGGCCGGTAACTTCCTGTACGCCTCCATTAGGGACGCGCAGGCGGATGGGTGGCGCATCATCAAGTTCCCGGAGCTGGCGTTGATGATGCACGATCAGCTGAACTACGGGCTCGGTTACGAGTTCGTTCTGGAGCGGCAGCGATGAGCGCGGCGAGCCCCTACCTGTCTGCCTATGACTGCCCGCCGACGCTGGACGATGGGCAGGTGGTGGAGTTCTGCCGCAACGGCTACCTGATGCTGCCGGGGGTCGTGTCCCACGAGGTCAACCAACGGGTGGTTGCGCATCTCGAAGAGGTGAACGACAGCTACGAGCCGACGCCGTTGATGCACGAACGGTGGTTCGTCGACGAGGTAATCTGCAATCCGCAGGCGGCAGGCGCGGTGCGGTCGCTGCTCGGCGGCGACTTCCTGTTGCCGGCCATCATCTCCAACCACCGCGGCGAGACACCCAAGCCTGCCCAGGGCTGGCACCGCGACGGTGGCTCCCGCTACCTCACCGACCTCGACTATCTGCAGGTGTTCTACTACCCGGAGGAATGTACGGAGGAGATCGGCCCGACCGACGTGCTGCCAGGTAGCCACTTCTTGCGCACCAAGGCGAACATGATGGGTCACTACGGCCACATCGCCGGAACGGTCTCCACCGCCAGCCCAGCCGGTACCATCTTCCTGACGGTCTACAGCATCTGGCACCGCCGCGGTCGCGCCACTGCCGAGGCCACCGGCACCCGCAGCTCGTTTCGGAACTTGCTCAAGTACAACTACTGGCGCACCAGGCCACCGGCCCGCGACTGGATCGTCGACCCGGAGTTCGACTTCAGTACCGCCATCTTCAATCCGCCTGGTGGGCCGCTGTACGAGCAGTTCCAGGGAGCGATCGCCGCCGCCCGACTGTTCGCCTGGCTCTGTGGCGAGCCGGGGGAGTACGACTTCCGCGGCGGCCAGAACTGGCCGGTGTCGATGACGGTCCGGGATGGCATCGACGCGCCCGGTATCCCGGCGACCCTCGCCAGGCAGCGCCGGTCCCAGCAGCCGTGAGCGCTGGCCGGCGGTGGGTGCGCTGAGCGCGCTCGACCTCCTCCCCTTTGTCGCCGCGGGTGTTGCCGCGCTGGTGGCGTTGGCGCTCACCAGCGGCAACCTGGCCGCCCCCGGCACTCTCAGCCTCCCCTTCGCCACCGCGGCAGTGGGGCTGCGGGTAGCCGGCGCACCGGGCGCCTGGCCCTAAGTGGTGATCGCCGCGGCCGCCACGCTGCCGGCGCTTACCGGCGCCTGGCGCCAGGGCCTGCTGCAGGACCCGCGCGTCACTGGTGACCAGCCGTGGCGGGTGTTCGCCCGACCGCTGGCGCTCCTGTTCATTCCCCTCCACCTGCTGGCCGGGCATCCGGCGACGCTGATCATCGCCGGTGCGGTGGCCGGATCGCTGTTTGGCCTCGACGTCTATCGGCTCATCCGACGCGCCCCCGTGCGGGCCCTGGTCCGCAGCGGCGAGGCGCACCGCTTCTCGTCGATGACCGGATTCATGGTGGGGGTGTTCGCGAGCTTCCTGTTGTTCTCCCCACGCCACGCCTACCTCTGCATCGCGGTACTGGCGCTGGGCGACTTCTACGGCAAGCTGTTGGGGGCGCGGTTTGGACGGTGCCCGCTGCTGGGCGATCGGACGCTGGAGGGAAGCGTGGGGTTCCTTCTGGCCGCAACCCTGACGTGCGCACTGCTCCGTGAGGCATTCGATCTGCCAGTGGCAGTGGTGCTCGTGGCCCCGCTGGCTGCCACGCTTGCCGAGCTGCTGTCCACCCGCGTCGACGACAACCTCACCGTACCTCTGGCCACCGGCGCCGCCCTGCTGTTGCTGGCCGAGCAGGAGTTGGCCGCCATCGCCAACGTCGTGGTGGCGATGCTGGGCGGCTACCTCTACGGAGCGGTCAACTGGGCCACGGTCGTAAACCGCCTCGTGCGCGGTGTCGATATCCGCACCCTCGGCAACCGCAAACCCGGCACCGCCAACGTCGCCCGCGAGGTGGGTCGCGGCTGGGCAGCGCTGGTGTTCGCTCTATATGCCACCGAGGGAGTGGCCCTGATGTCGGCGGCCGTGTGGCTGCTGCCCGCCGACATCGTCTCCCCGTTCACCCTGGCGGCGGTCTGTGCCGCGGCAGTGCTCGGCCACTGCCGCCCGGTCTACTACCGGTGGCAGGGCGGCGGCGGGATTGCCACCGCCATTGGCGTCTACCTGTACCTGGTCCCGGCCGGACACCTGGTGGCGATGGTGCTGGCGGCGGCGGTCGTGGGCCTGTTCCTGAGGCGGCGGCCCTATCCACTGGGCCAGCTGATACCGATGGGATTCGTGGCGCTGACCCCGCTCCTGGTGTGGGCAGCGGCCCAGCTGCCGCCCACGCAGCTGCTGGGCCCGGTAGCGATCGGCGGCCGCTCGTGGGAGGAG
>CAJWOB010000295.1 GCA_913043885.1 uncultured Spirochaetaceae bacterium
CTCAGCACTTCACCCACCGGACGGCTGACCAGCTTGCCGCGCATGGATGGGATGATGCAGAAGCTGCAGCTGTGGTTGCAGCCCTCGGAAATCTTCAGGTAGGCATAATGGCGGGGAGTCAGCTTGACGCCCTGTGGCGGTACCAGGTCGATCAGCGGATTGTGATCCTGTTTCGGTGGCACGACTTCATGCACCGCATTGACTACCTGCTCATACTGCTGAGGACCGGTGACGGCGAGCACACTCGGGTGCACGTCACGGATCGCGCTTTCTTCGACGCCCATGCAACCGGTGACGATAACGCGACCGTTCTCGGCGATGGCCTCGCCAATAGCGTCCAGCGATTCGGCCTTGGCGGTATCGATAAAACCGCAGGTGTTGACCACCACCACATCAGCGTCTTCGTAGGTGGGGACCACCTGATAACCTTCGGTGCGCAGCTGGGTCAGAATGCGCTCGGAATCGACCAATGCCTTCGGGCAGCCGAGTGAAACAAAGCCAACTTTGGGGGCGTTGGACGGGGTGGACATCAGGGACCTCACGGAAAACGTTGGCAGCAACTGCCTGTCGTTGGAAACCGCGTAGTTTATCCGCCCGAAAGTTAGGCTGCCAGCCTTGCGTTGATCTCAACCTGCTATAGCCGACGGGCTGCTTGGCGGCAGCTTCACTACCGCGACAGAGTTGGCCGGGCAATGTGCTGTGGCCTGTTCCCGTGGATCAAAGGGCCGGTGCTGGAGCAGCTTGGCAGGGTGCCGGGAGTCCTTGGTAAGGGGCATAGCATGAGCCCGCCGCGTCGACCCTCCAGCCTGGGGCGATTTTGCTGGAGGGCCTGGTGGAGCTATTTAGCGCGATCACCATCGTGACTCAGCGCTCGATGATCTCCTCGACATCCTGCTGCTGCATCTGCCGATCGCGATTGGTCGCATCTTCAAATTCGATCATGCCGGTTTCGTCGTCAATCTCCGGCTTGTCTTCAGCTTCCATGATCTGGCCATCAGTAGTGCGAACCAGATAGTCATTACCGCAACCGGCAAGAATGAACAGGCCCAGCAGGCCAAGGGTAAGCACTTTCCAGTGTTTCATCGGTGGTTCCTCCTTCAGTAAACACATTGGCTGTGACCGGGGGAGGTGCGAGGGGTTCAGAATGAACCTGGAGGCTGTGACCTGGATCACGGCGCCAGAACGGCGCCGCTTGCTGGAAAACGTCAGGCGGCCTGCTGACGCTGAAGTTGGCGACGAATGAAATCGATCGTCGTGTCCGGCTGGGTGATTCCAGGCTGCTTCATGGCGCGGCGGCCTCCAGCTCATGGCCCAGCTCCTCCAGGCACGATCGGTACACCGCCAGCCGCGCCTCCAGCAGCTGGCGTCCGGCCGCGGTGCGGATGCGCTGCAAGTCCTGCGCCACCCGCTGGTAGTGCTGCCTCGACCGCTCCAGCAGCTGCGGGTAGCCCGGGTCGGGGGAGGTCGCCGCCGACATCGCGTCGAAGGCAAAGCCCAACGCGCCAGTCTCGTCGAGGAGGTCGGCGTCCATGACAATCTGCTCCTCTATGCTGACCGGAGAGAGGTGGCGCTGGTTGTGGTTCGCTGCGGCGTCGACGACGGCCTTCACCAAAGCGGTACCGGCACCTTGCTCGCTCAGCCAGCGACGGGCGATGGCGCCGCTCACTTCCTCGTGGGGCGCCCCCTCTTCCCAACCGACGTCGTGGAACAGCACGGCGAGGGTTATGACATCAGGGTCGCCCTCGCCCTGCAGATCGCGTATTCGCTGCGCCCAGCGCAGCACGCGCAGCGTGTGCTGGAAACGGTTGCGGAACGGCTGCGTCGGCCTGGGGTGATCGGTGAAGAGACGCCCGACCTCGGTCCAGGCTCGGTCGATCAGCTCGCGGTTGCCGCTTCCCATCTCAGCGTCGCATCTCGAGCGGACGGGCAACCGGCGTTACCCTCATGTGCCATGGCCACGGCTGGCGACAGCGATCTCGGGCGCAAGGTGTTCTTCCTGTATCCGCCGCCGGTGCTCCGCGAGCACCTGATCGAGGTGATCGCGCGCTATGAGTACGAGGTCTATGTAATCGAGGACCATCAGCGCTGCCCCATGCTCCTGACGCAGTACACGGGTGCCATCCTGTTCGTCAACATCGACAGCACACTCAAGGAACCGGTCTGGGAGCAGTTCATCCGCCGCATGATCTCACATTCGCCGGCCGAGGACGTGAGGATCGGTGTGCTGGCGGCTCAGAGTAGTGAGGAGTTGGCCAGGAGGTACCTGATCGACATCGGCGTGCAGTGCGGGTTTGTGGCGCTGAAAGTCGAGATAGAACAGAGCGCGAAGATCCTCCTCAGGACTCTGGAGGCTGCCGAGGCAAAGGGAAAGCGCAAGCACGTGCGTGCATCGGCCGGCGACACGGCGAGCTTCAACGTACAGGGCGCCACTACTGCCGCCGGTCGGGTGTTGGACATAAGCGCCACGGGGATGGCGTGCCAGTTCGACGGCGCCGTGAGCTACAAAGCTCGGACACAAGTTCACGGACCTTCAGCTGATCCTTCGCGGTGCACGCACATCGACCCGCGCCCACGTCATCGCCGTTCGGCAGGGCCAGTCCAAGGGCGAGGACGCGCTCCCCACCTACGTGATGATCTTCGACCACCGCGCCCACGGACAGCGCTCGATTGCCCGCATCCAGAGCTTCGTGTCCCACCCACTGCAACAGCGTATGGACGAGGAGATGGCTCGCCTCCGTCGGGCCTACCCGGATGCCTATATAGGGGCGGATGCGGCGCCCTCGGCGTCAGGACGGATTGTGGCCGTCCAGAGGGTCGACGGGTCGACGATATCCGAACGTCGGTAGGTGGGAATGAGCGCCCACCGCTCACCGGTCGTCAGCTTCGGTCGCGACGCGTGGAGCAGGCAGTCGTGGAAGCACACCGCGGATCCGGGCGGCAGGGGGACGTCCACCACCGAGTCCTCGGGCGGTGTCGCCGTAGCGGGAAGCCGGTTGCCAAACGACTCCTCCTCGACTCTGGCGTGCCGCCGCTCGCCGTCGAGGTGGCTCCCAGGCACCACCCGCAGGCAGCCGTCGTCCGGCTGCACGTCGGTGAGTGCCAGCCACAGCGACCACTTGGCCACGCCCCTCCAGTAGGGTCGATCCTGATGCCAGGGGCTGGCCGCGTGCGCCCCGTGCCGCTTGAACACCGGCTTGACGCTCAGGAACTCAACCGGACCGCCCGCCGCATCTTCCGCCGCGCTGAGCAGCCGGGGGTCCATAACCAGCTGCCGTAGCGCTTCCGGCAACTCGGCCACCATCCAGACCACCACGCCGCTTGGCTCATCCTCTCGGCCGGCGGCGACGACCTCGCCACGGACGGTCCGCAGCCACCGTGTCGCCTCCTGTTCGTCGACCACACGATCGTAGACCGCGTATCCCGCCGCGGCGGCGGTACTCCCTTGCCCCACCGGCGCATAATAGCCGCCATGCTCGGCCCCCGGCTCCTGGCGTTGGCAGCGCCCCCTCGGGCTGCGCCGAGCGCGGTGGTGGTCGCACTCCATGGCGTGAACGACCACGCGCGAGTGTTCGCGGCCGCAGCGGCGGTATGGGCTCAGGAAGGGATCGTCACCTACGGCTACGACCAGCGCTGCGAGGCGTTCGGCACGAAAGGCATGCTGCAGGTGGGCAACGTGCACGAGACGTCGATGTCGGCGTGGACCGCCGACGGGCGCAAGGACAGCGTGCTGCCGCCGCTGCCGTGGGGCGGCCCCGGCGCGGCCGACGAGTGCTGGGCGACCGACGCCGCCCACCGGAACGGCAACGGCAACGCGGTCCCGGCGCACACGCTGAATATGAAGACCGAAGCCCGCAAACCTTACGCAGAGGTAGAGGCAGGGGTGGCCGAAGGCCTTCGGAACGACCTAGGAACAGCGGAAGAGCCCAATTTAACGATAATTAAGAACGCTATCTCTTTCATTGTACTTTTCTCTGAATTCATTAAGAGCTTGCAATACACTCATAATCGACTCTAACCACTTCTCTTTTAAATTGATTACTATTTTAATTTGTTGGTGACCTACTCTTGC
>CAJWOB010000296.1 GCA_913043885.1 uncultured Spirochaetaceae bacterium
CCGCCGGTGTCCTGGCCACCGCCCACGGCCCCACGTAGCGCACACCAGCGGTGCTCCCAAGACGAAGGCGAAGCCTTCGTTCAGCCACCTGTCGGAGTCGAACCGACGACCTCGAGATTACAAGTCACGCGCTCTGCCAGCTGAGCTAAGGTGGCGGTGGCTCGCTAACGCGAGCCATTGCAGGGCTCCGCCCTGCGTGTCTCGGAGTCTACCCCGGATCTCACATCAATCCGCTGCGAGGTCCGGCCGCAGTCGCTCCGCGCCGTCCAGGTACACCGCTTGCGGTCGCACTACCGCGGGGGCGCGGAAGGTCACCAGCATCCGGACCACCCCCTGCATCTGGCCCACCACAGCGGCCTCCTGAACGCAGAACAGTGGCACCTCGCCAAAACGTTCTATACGCAGGCCGGTCGCCGGGTTGCCGGCGTCGAGATCCTCGGTGAGTGAGCAGATGATCGACACCACGTCGGCCACCTCGATCCCGTTTCGGCCCAGGATCTCGTTGCCGAGCTTGACCGCCGCGGCGTGAATCGCCGCCTTGTCGTTGCTGGGAACCTTTATCGCGCCGCGAACGGCAACCACAGTCATCGGTGTATCCATCTATCCGCGCTCCGCCGGGCACATTTCTGAGCGTGTACCCTACAGCCGAAACCAGGCGCGCAGGAACTTGAACAAGAGTGCCAACGTACCAGACAGTCCCGTCGCCACCGCCACGGCTATCAGCTGGCCCACGGCCAGGCGCCCAGCGACCACCTTACGCGCGATCAAGTATGCGATCGCGTACGCGCCCAGGAGTACGGTAAGCGCGGCGGCGACCTCGAACATTCGCAGCAACATGCTCAGTGACGCATCGAGGAACTGCTGGAAGTTGCCCAGCAGGTACACCGCCAAGAACAGCAGCACATGAACGAAGGTGAACCATACCGCCCGCGTGCTCATTGCACCCAACACCCACAGCAGGTCCTGCCAGCCGCGCGTCCACCGCCACCGGCGGCGTACACGGGGTGGTGCTGGTTGCACAGGGGTGGCCATTCTTCGATACTCCTGCGACGGTGGGTCGCCTGATCAGCATTCTGCTGCTCTTGGGCGTGGCCGGCTACGCCTTCTTTGCCGGCTGGATCCAGCTGCTCCTGCCGGCAGAGACCTACGCGGTCCTGTTCTCCAAGACGAGCGGCTTCGAGGAAGAGGTTCTCGAACCAGGCCGTTTCGTCTGGCGTTGGCAGCGGGCACTCCCTACCAACGTAACGCTCTACATCTTCGATCTCTCTCCGCACCGCGCCACCGCCAGCGTGTCGGGGTCCATGCCCTCCGCCGACCTGATTCAGACGGTGCTTCCGGCGCCCACCGACTTCGGTTACGAGACCTCATTCGAGCTCGTCTACCGGCTCCGTCCCGAGGTCCTGCCGCTACTCGTGTCCGAACAGGGGCTCCGCCCAGACGACATCGACAGCTGGTACCAGACACAGAGCCAGCTGATAGCGGAGGCGGCAACCGAAGCTGCCATGAGCGACCGGGGCGCCAGCCTGGTCGGGCAGCCTACCCGGCTGGCTGAGTTCCTCACCGAGCGAGTGCGGAGTCGGTTCTCGGATCTCGAGGTTACGCGGGTCTCGCCACGTCGCGTCCGCATCCCGGATCTCGACCTGTACGAGCGCAGCCGGGCTGCGTTCCTCGACCTCCTCGCCGCTCAGGAAGAGATTCGCCGCGCCGCCGTGGCGGGCCTGGCAGAAACCCGCGAGCGGGAGCTGCTGCTGGACGACGCCAGCCGCTCGGCTGTCGATCGGCTGCGCCGCTACGGCGAGGTGCTGACCGAGTACCCGGTGCTGCTCGAGCTGCTTCAGCTCGAGGGAGTGGAGGGCGCCTTGCCCGGTCTGGCCGAAGCAGTCGAGGCGGTCGAGAGCCAGTGAGCCAACGGACGCTGAACAGATGCGAAGCCTCGGTTCAGCCCCCGGCGACGACGCGCGTCTCGTAGGCCAGGTTCTGATCCAGCAACGCCACCGCCCCGTTTAGGCTCGCGAGGACGCGTTCGAGCACCTTGCGAACCGATGCATTGCGCAGCGGAGCGAAGGAGCCGGCAGGTGGGCGCGACAGGATGTCGCTGATCGATTGCTGCAGCCCGCCGATATGGCCGATGCCCTTTTTGACCAGCGCCGCCGCCTCCTCGTCCGGAGCCATGCTGCGGTCGTACAGCACGACGGCGGTGCGCAGCTCCTCCATGCCGGAAATATGCTGGCCGAGTCGGTTCAGCAGCCCGCGCTCCTCCTGAATCACCTTGTTGAACAGGAACTGCACCGGGTCGCGTAGCCGGTCGCGGTAGACCGTCGCCAGGAAGTTGTGGAGCAGCATGAGCGACCGCGTGTGGGTCAGGTAGCGGGTGTTCTGAGTCGCAGTGGTCTGGGCCAGCGCCTCGGTGTAGTACTGCAGCGGCTCCAGCGAGACCCCGCCGAATAGATCTTCGCTGCGGTTGTTGAGCACGCGCCGCTCCACCTCGCCGATCCTGCCGTCCAGCTCCTCCAGTACCTTCTAGCGCATTGCGCCGGTGTAGATGTTGCGCACGTAGTACCGTGGCACGGTGAAGGCAAGGCTGTAGTAGGGGTCGCGCCGGAAGTAGCGGATGATATCCAGCAGTGGCACTTCGTCGGCAAACTGCTGGGTCGCCTTCAGCATCGTGCGGATCGACTCGGTGACCTGCTGGGTCACCCGAGCCCGCTCGCTCGGGCGCTGATCCGCCGGACGAGGTGCCGCGGGCGCGGCCTCCTCACCCTCCTCGACGTCCTCACCGCCGGCGTTGGCCGCCGGCACGGCGTCTTCGGCGGCCAACGGTGATGCCTCAGCCGCAGCTGCGACGTTCTCAGCCGCTTGCTCGGGCTGCGGCTCGTCGGTGGGGTTGGCCGCCGCGTAGTAGGTGGCCAGCTCGGGATGCAGTTACCAGTCGGAGCCAAGCCGCAGTGCCATGAACACGCCGTGGTAGAGCTTCTCCATGCTCTCCAGCAGCAGCGCCACCGACGAAGAGGTGAAGTGCGGCGTCTCTCGCTCCGGCAAGCCGGCAAGTGTGTATGAGAAGTTGCTGAAGATAGACGCGAATGGCAGCAACACCAGCCCTCGCAGATACAACAGCGGTCCCAGCCCCGACTGCAGCTCGTTGTAGAACTCGGCGGGGAGCTCATCGAAGTGGGCATCGACGCGCCGAGCCACCTCACTGCGGACATCGCGCGCCTCGCCCTCCTGCAACACCTCGACCATCTCTTCCGGTTCGATGAAGTCCTCGAGGCTGCTCTTCGGCCCCACCAGGCGGGCCTGGACCAGGTAGACAAACGCCTCCTGGATGAACCTCGGATTGCGCGAGAAGTCGCGAACGAGCCCGATCAGAGGGAACACCGCGCGGTACAGGGCGTAGAGCTTGCGCGCGAATTAATCGGTGAAGACCCGGGACTCGAAGATGAGCAGGTCGTGGCCGGTCAGTCGGATCTTTCGGCGCAACGCAGCCAGCTTCTGATCGATCAGCAGCGTCTCTTTGTCCGCGACGGAGAACAGGCTGCGCAGCCACATTGCCAGCTTCACCCACCAGCCGACGCTAGCTAGCTCGCGGGCAAGGAGCCGCGTCCGATCCGCACCGCTTAGCCCGATGCGGAGCACCTCGTCGCCAACGCCTCGCTCGAGCTGCGCGCTTATGCGCCTACGGAGGCGCTCCCGCTCGTCTTCGGGAAGTTCCCGGGATAGCTCTTCGAAGACGGTGGTTTCAGGCATTTGCGCTCTAGACCCGACCGACGATGTCCGGCCACACGCGGACCACCAGCATCCGGCCGCTGTGCAGGTCCAGCTCGAACGGATCCGCTGTTACCTCGTTGCTGATGCTGGCAACGCGGGGCGACAACGCCAGCCCGCTCAGCGGCCAGCGTAGCCCAACCGAGGCCAGACCCTCCACCGATGCCGTGAGCGCAAACAGCGATACGGTGGCCCCCCGCCAGCCATCGAAGGCGGTGTGGCGGTCGACGACCACCATCTGCTCGTACGCGGTCAGCCACT
>CAJWOB010000297.1 GCA_913043885.1 uncultured Spirochaetaceae bacterium
TGGACGCGTTCCTCGCCACGGTGCGCGCGAAACTGCTGGCGCTGTGCGAGACGGTCCCCTCGCCGGCGGCATCGGAGAGCCGCGAGGTGCCCACCGCGGTCTGCTCCACCCCCGTCGCTACCTCGCCGATCCCCAATCCCAGACTGTCCGGTGAGTTTGGCTCGAGCGAACCGACCGCCGCGGCCTCGTCGAGAGCGAGCAGGCCGGGGCTAGCGTCGCCACCGCGCACGAACTCGTAGGGGTCGAACGCTCCGCTTGCCGTCACCTCTTCGCCGGCCGGGGAGGGCTGCGGACGCAGCCAATACAGGCCGCCCGCCAGGACCACCACCACCAGCAATGCAACCGATCCGATTACCCACCACAGTCGCTGCGACTCTGCCATACCTACTCCCCCTGCTCCTGGCCTCGCCAGAGCGACGCCACCACCGCGCCTATCTGGCGGTCGAGTGCCCGCAGACCGCGGCCGGCGCGAATCACCGTGAAGCCACGACTGTCCGCCCGCGCGTCGCGCCGGCGGAGCCCGCGCTGCGCCTTCATGACGCGTAGCGCGCGGCCTACGGAGACCTGGTCGCGGCGTAGTGCCCGTGCCAGCCGCTTCCACCACGGCGCCGCCACCCACAGCACAGCATCACACAGCCGATGTAGCCCAGCGCGCACCAGGTACACGGCGTTGACCGTTACCGGTGTCTGCCGCGTCGCCACTTGCTCTTCGATGGCACGTGCCACCAGCGGATGCAGCAATTGCTCGAGCTGCTCGCGTTTGTCTGCATCCCTGAAGACGCGAGCCCCAAGGGCACGCCGATCCAATTGTCCATCCGCGGTGAGCACCTGTTCACCGAACAACGCCACCACCTGGTCGCGGTGCTCCTGCAGCGCGACGTGGGTGAGCGAATCAGCATCGAGCTCGGCGAACCCACGAGCGGTGAGCGCAGCCGCCACCGTGCTCTTGCCCGCGCAGTACTTGCCGGTAACGCCGACGACCGGGGCGAGCGGATGGGCGGCCTGCGATACCTCTCGCTCAGCCATGGGTCCTCGTGGTCTGCGCCTAGGCCCGAACGTCCAGCAGCGACGGAGCGCCGATGTTGGCAAACGGTGAGGCCTGTGACGTGAGGCCCCTGAGCTCGTGGATCTCCTCCCGCACCGCCGACAGCCGTTCCCGTAGCAGTTGCTGGTTGACCTCGTTGCGCGCGAGCACCTTCTCGCGTACCGCCGACAGCGAACGGCGCAGGGCGGGCACACTCGACTCCCGCCGTGGAGAGGCGGCGGCGTACAGCTCCTCGAGCGGTTCGATTACTCTTTGCAGAGCGTGCATCTCGGCCATCGCCTCTTGCTCCACCGCCACATGCTCGCGGAGCGGGGCGAGGTCCTCGTCGTGGATCGCTCGCTCCTGGCGCTCGAGCTGCTGCAGGTACCCGATCAGCCGATCGCGTTGGCGCGACAGCGCCTCGCGTAGCTTGCGAACAATGTTCTGTCGATCCACCGGAGACATCCGCTCCTCCTTCTCGTGCCGCCGAGCTCGCCTACCGCCGCTAGCCGGCGATGTTCACGCCGGAGCCACCCTCGACGGTCTGTGGCTCGCCCTTTGCCGCCACCTCCACCCACGCGCTGCGCAGCTCCATGAGCAGGCCGTGCATGCGCTCGAGAGCACCCGAGTCCTTCTTCATGTTCGCCTGCATGAGCTCGCGATTGGCAAACATATAGATGCTGAACAGGCTGCGGGCGATGTCGCCCCCCCGCTCGAAGTCCAACGACACCATCAGCTCAGTGACGATGTCCTGGGCCTTGGTCAGGTGCTGGCCGATCGCCTCTATGTCCCCGGTGCCCGCCTTCTCCAGCAAGCCAATCGCCTGGCGGATCCGCCGTAGCGACTCGTCATAGAGCATGACGATGAGGCTGCCCTGACTAGCGGTACGTATCTGCGTTTCGCGGTAGGTCTTGAGTGGTTGCGCGCTATGCAAGTATTGCTCCGCTGCTATGAGTATCGACCGAGGCGGGGGGCCCTTGAGCGTGGAGGGGATGGTTCACCGGGCGTGCTCGACGAGGGTCGATACGTCGACGAACTCGTACCCGCGCTTCATGAGCGCGTCCATGAGGATATCCAGCTTCTGGAACAGGTAGTCGTCGCGCCGGCCCTCCGTCGTGCCGACGGTGATGGGGATGATAGAGCCGGGCTGCTTCTTGTCGAGAATACGCGCCACCAGCGCCTCGGCATCCATATAGATACCGGAGATGGCGGCGGTGTGGTCACGGGTAACCCAATCGAGTGAATCGACATCGCGGCCGACGTAGCGGTAGTTCATCTTGGCGGCGGCCGCGATCATCTGCGAGTTGACGATGTAGAACGGCGCGTGCCAGATCGGTGACAGCTCACTGTCGGTGGTCGCAAAGTATTCGTCCTCGTTGCGGGCTAGCCCGCCGCGGACGAACTCCTCGTCCACACGAAAGCGCGAGTCGGTCATATCGAAGCTCACGAAGAACATCGAGCCCACCTCATGCCCACTGGCGGCGATGTCCCTCACCGCCTCTGGATGGCGGCGGATAAAATCGCCGTTGACGAAAAAGGTGGCCGTAGCGCCGAAATCCTCGAGCGTTCGCAGTACGCCCGCCAGCCCCTCTGTTGCTCCGACGGCGTTGAATACCAGAGCGAGCTCTCGGCGTCGGACCCGAGAGCCGTGGGAGAAGCTCTCGAAGTCCACCTGCTCGGCCACACTGCCGAGCGGATCGAGCCCGCTCAGATCGTTGGGCACCAGCGGCCGGGTAACCAGTGCGTCGAGGTCGCGCACCATCACCATGTTGTCGAACTGGCCCTCCGCCTGATCGAGGAAGACCCGAAAGTCGTTGCTGACCGAGCTGGGCTTACGGATCTGGACCGAGTCCGCTCCGGACTCTGCCGCCGACTGTCGGCTCCAGCCTTCCGTACCACGCCAGGTGAAGGTGCTACCGCCGACTGCGGCCACCACCGCGCCCTCGTCGTCGGCGAACCCCGCGGCGTCGGACTGGGTAACCGCCAGCAGCCGCGACTCCCCGCCCTCCAACTGGTGGAGGTCCACGGTGTGCTCTCCAGCGACGACCACGGTGTCGGCAGAAAGCCAGATGACGTTGCGAGGCGCATCGCTGGCGATGCGATGTTGCAGGGTCCATGAGGCGTGCGCGTAGATTTCGACCGCGTCGCCGAGCACCAACGCCACCTGCGTTCCGTCGGCGGAGGCACGCAGCTCGGTGATGCCCCCGGCCGCGGTAAGCGTGAATCGGCGTTGCAGACCCCCGCTCTCGGCCAGCTCAGCGCGGTACACCTCCCCTTGCAGCCCATTCGGCGCCCGTACGCGGGTGAACACGGTCACCAAGCCGCCGTCCGGAAACCACACCACCTGTTCGATGGTCGCATTTCTCGGCAGGCGAAGGTGGGGCAACGTGACGGCTGCCGGCCCGGAGCTGTCGCCGGCGCTCGTGGCGGCACTGCCGGCGGCGGTGTTCAGCTCCACCAGGATCAGGTTGCGTTCGCCCTTGCGCAACAGCAGGTGGCTGCCCGTGGGGGCAACCCAGAACGAGTCGAAGTTAGCGTCGAACTTGAAAGGGAGCTCCCCGACGATGCGGCCGATGCGCAGCAACTCGGCGTAGAGAGAGCGCGTGAACAACTCGCGACTGTCCAACCGAAACACCAGGCCGCCTTCGATGTAGTAGAGGTCGCTCGCTCCCCACGTCGCGCTGGCAACCCTTCCGGGGCCTATCTCCCGGAAGCTCTCGGCGAGCACCCGACCCTGGCCGAGCTGCTCGATCGAGAAGTAGTAGAGTCGGCCCTGCTTCTCGTAGACGAGGAAGCTGCCGTCGGGGGACCACCGCGCGAACGCACCTCCGGGTGCCAACGCCACCGCGGACGAGATAGTGGTGCGGGCGGCGCAATCTGGGTAAGTAACGATTATAGTGAACACTCCCCGACCTTCAATTTGCTGCTGAGCCAGTTTGTTGGCAATACAGCCCGTTCGGCGCAGGAGAGCAGTGCCATATATGTCTTTCAAACAAGC
>CAJWOB010000298.1 GCA_913043885.1 uncultured Spirochaetaceae bacterium
TACGCACGTTGGACCCCGGCCCTTCCGGCCGACACCAGCAGGCGCGGTCGACGGCGAACCACCACGCCAGACCGGGCACCTCCTGTACCATCCCGTCGCGCCACAGCGTCTTGGATACATGGCCCTGGAAGACGAACGACCAGCCGAACCGCTCGGCCTCGGTCTGGTATCCAGTCGCCTCCACGAATGCGGCAAAATCGTCGTTGCTGACGGCCTTAGTGTCGACGGCGAAAGCCGCCACCGCCACCTCGCGGACCGGGCCTTCGCCGTCGGCGGGGAAACCTTCTTCGTCGTCGGTGCCCATCAGGAACACGCCGCCGTCGAGCTCCCGCATCGACCGGGCCGCATCGGCCGTGGCCGCAGCCGCGGTGGCCGCATGTGCGGTGACGGCGGTGGCCACACCCGGTGTAGGCGGTGGCGCGTCGCCTGCCGCAGTGGGGTGCTCGCGGCCGGGAGTGCAGCAGGTGCCACTCATGGGACGCCCATCCTACTATTAGCACTGCAGTGCGGCAGCTGATGCCCCAGACCCACCGAGTGACCGCGCCCCGCCGCGCGGTCAGGGTCGTCGGTGCGCTGGCGCTCCTCGCACTCGCTCCCGCCTGCTCGCTGCAACGACTGACCTCCCGAGTAGCGGTGCAGCTGATTGACGACGGCGTCACCGCCATCAACGCCGAAGCCGATCTCGAGCTGGCGCGCGCCAGCTCCGGTGCCAGCCTCAAGTTGCTCGACGCCCTCCTCGAGCAAGATTCTGCCAACGATCGCCTCCTGCTGAGCGCATCGGAGGGCTACGTCGGTTACGCTACCGCCTTCGCGGGCCGCGATCGCGTCCGCGCCAGCGTGCTCTACACCCGGGCGCGAGACTACGCCCTCCGCGCGTGGACCGCGTGGTTGCGCGGGCAACCCCCGCTCTCGCCCGCAGCGCCGCGGCTGGACGCCGCCACGCTGGTGGCAGACGCCACTGCTCTGGACGCGGCCCTTGCCCGTGGTGCCGACGCCGTGCCCTACGCGTACTGGACCGCCGCGAGCTGGTCTGGCCTCATCGACGTCAACCGCGGCGACCCGGCGCTCCTGGCCGATCTGCCGATAGTGCGGAGGCTGGCGCACTTCGTGGCCGAGCGAGACAGCGGATTTGCCTTTGGGGGTGCCGATCTGCTCCTTGGGGTGATGGCTGGCGCGGTGCCGGCCGTTGCCGGCGGTGACCCAGATGCCGCGCGCGACCACTTCGAACGCGCTCTGGCGGCGGCTGAGCGGCGGTTCCTGATGACGCAGGTGCTGTATGCCGAGACCTACGCGATCGCCCAGCAGGACCGCGCGCTGTTCGACCAGCTGCTGGACGAAATCGCCGCGGCCGATATCGACCTGCTCCCGGAGCAACGACTGGCCAACGTCGTTGCCAAGGAGCGCGGCGCCGCCCTGCGCGCCCGCGCCGACCGGTTGTTCCTGTGATACGCGCTGCCACGGTCGCCCTACTCCTGGCACTCGGCCCGGCGCTGGGCGGCACTCAGGAGATCATCAAGCTGGCGACACTGGCGCCCGAGGGTAGCGCCTGGATGCAGGTGCTGGAGGAGTACGATGCGGCAGTGCGGGCCGAGACCGGTGGCCGATTGCAGCTGCTGCCCTTCCCGGGAGGCGTGGCCGGCGCTGAGCCCGACGTGCTGCGCAAGATCCGTTTCGGCCAGCTGGATGGCGCCGGGCTAACCGGCCTCGGCCTCGGACTCATCGCGCCGGTGGAGCGGGTGCTGGAAGGCCCCTACGTGTTCGACGGCTACGGGCAGGTGGACGCGATCCATGCGGCTGCCGAGTCGGAGGTGGAGGCGGCACTCGCCGAAGGCGGCTACACGGTCCTCGGCTGGGCAGAGGTGGGCTTCGTCTACCTGTTCACGCGCCAGCCGGTGACCTCGATCGCCGATCTGCGCCGGCTGCGGCTGTGGTCGTGGGCCGGCGACCCGGTTGCCGATGCCACCTTCGCGGCGTGGGGCGTATCGCCAGTGCGGCTGCCTCTGGCCGACGTGTTCACCTCCCTGCAGACCGGAGGCCTGGACGGAGTGTACGCCGCCCCGCTGGGGTTGATCGCACTGCAGTGGCACACCCACGTGCGCTACATGCTCGATCTGCCGCTGGGTGTGGCATCGGGCGCGCTGGTGGTTGCCAACCGGCGGCTCGACCGGTTGTCAGCCGACCTGCGCGAGCCGTTGCTGAGCAACGGCCGCGTCTACATGGAGCGCCTCCGCCTGCGCTCGCGCGAAGATGGCGAAGTCGCGATCAGCACGCTCCGCGACCGAGGCCTCGAGGTGCTCACCGCCAACGCCCAGGAGCACGCCGAGTTCGAGCGGGCGGCAGCGGTTGCCCGGCAGAGCATGGCGGCGCGGCTCTACCCACCAGATCTGCTGGAAGCGGCAGAGCAGGCGGCGTTTGCCGCCCCCTGACAGCCCGCCCCACGCGAGGTGGCTACGCCGCCTCGCCGCCGCCGAGCGAGCGGCGGTGGCAACCATCTTGGGGACTATGCTGGCAGCCACGCTACTGCAGTTCCTGCTGCGCCGGGTGCTGCAGCTGAGCTTCGACTTCGTCGACCGCTCTGCTGGCGCCGGGCTGCTGTGGCTGGTGATGCTCGGCGCCGCGGCCGGGGCGGCACATGGCAGCCACCTCGCGATCGACGCGCTGCCCGTCCTCCTGGCCGGTCGCCGCCGCGCCGCCCTGGCGGTGGCAACCACCGCGGTCACGCTGGTGGTCGCCGCTGGGCTCGCGTTCGTATCTGCCCGCTTCGCTATCGCCGAGGTGGGCTTCAGCGGCCTCTTCGGCGGCCTATCGGCGCTGGCGATGCCGGTGGGATTCGGGCTCATTGCCGTTCACGCCGCTGGCGCGCTGCTGGCCCTCCGCGGCGGCGCCCGCGGCGAGGGCCACCGGTGACGGTCGCGACCGCGCTGGTCCTGATCGTGGCCAGCGGCCTGGTGGCACTGGCCGCCGGCCTGCCGCTGTATGCCGGTCTTGCCGGCGCCGGGGTGCTGGCCATGGTGGCGGTCGGGATCGACCCTGCCGTCGCAGCGTTGGAGATCCACCGCCTGGAGAGCATGCCGACACTGGTCATGCTGCCACTGTTCGTGCTGGCCGGCGTGGTGCTGAGTCAAGGCTCGGCGCCGCGGCGCCTGCTGTTCCTGCTGCGGGAGTCGCTGGCATGGCTGCCCGGCGGTCCGGCGGTCGGCATGGTGATCGCCGCCACCCATTTGCCGCTTGATATTGCAGGCGTCAGCAATCTGGAGATCGCTCCCGCCGCCATTCCCCATGAAACCGAAGCGGAGGGCTGGCTGTGAGCGCCCTCTTTTTCCGCGATCTGAAGATTGCCGGACGCTCCGGCGGGGCCGCCATGCTGGGGCTGCTGTTCTTCATGGCCGTCGTCGCCGTCATTCCCTTCGGCGTCGGCCCCGATCTCAACCTTCTCTCGCGCATCGGACCGGCAATCCTCTGGATCGGCGCGCTGCTGGCCTCGCTTCTCGGGCTCGACCGGCTGTTTCAGGCCGACCGGGAAGACGGATCACTCGATATTCTCCTGATGCAGGACTTCGCCGGCCTCGTGATCACGGTTCTCGTCAAGACCGCCGCCCATTGGGTCGCAACCGGGCTGCCGCTGGTCATCGCATCGCCGCTTCTGTCGCTGATGATGAACATGGACCTGGCAGCGTCGGGCGCGGTGTTGCTGACGCTTCTCGTCGGCTCCCCGGCTGTGGCGCTCATCGGGGCCGCCGGGGCCGCAATCGCTGTCTCTCTGCCGCGGGGCGGACTTCTGGTCTCGGTGCTGATCCTGCCGCTGGCGATCCCGGTGCTGATCTTCGGGGTGAGCGCTGCCTATGCCGCCGTCACCGATCCCGACCCCTTCATGCCGCCTTTCCTGATCCTCTGTGCGATTACGCTCTTCTTTGCCGTGATCGGCCCGCTCGCCGCCGCACTGGCGCTTAGGGCTGCGACGGATTGATCACCTTTGATTGAGATCATTGTTATGAAAGGCCTGATAGCTTAGAGAG
>CAJWOB010000299.1 GCA_913043885.1 uncultured Spirochaetaceae bacterium
CTTCCGGGCGCCCCGAGTCGCGCTGAATCAGCTTGACGGCCACCTGGAACTCGCCCCGCCACACGCCGCGGAAGATGAACCCGATCCCGATCCAGATCGCCAGCAGCAGCACGGCATCGCCGCCGGTGGGATCAGTGCCCCACCACTGTTGTGTCGTCACCGTGTACCACGTGTTGCCGCTGCGCCAGGTGTGGCCGTCGTGGTGGATCGGATCGGTCATCACCACGCGCTTCTCGCCGAAGCTGGTCATGCCGTCGCGACTGCGCGCAAGCACGCCGACCTTGCCCTGGTTCCCGTGCGCCGTGTAGAGCGTGGTCGGCACGCCGTCGTCGACAACGTGGTTCGCCAGCCAGATACCGTGCACGTCGGCGTCCGAGTCCGCCCACGCGGCGACGGGCATGTCGCGCCAGTGGACCAAATCGTCGCTGACGTAATGATCCAGATCGGTGAAGGCCAGACAGCCGAGGATGTTGCGATAGCTGAACACGTGGTAGCGGCCGTCGTGGTAGATTGCGCCGGCGGGATCCGCAATCCAGCCCATCGGCGCGGTCAGATGGTAGATCGGTCGACGCGGATCCGCCGTCATCGTGCGACGCATGCGCGCACCGAGGGCCCGGCAAGCGCCCTCGTCGAGCCGTTCGGATGCGTCGGCGAACTGCGAATAGGCGTCGAGGCAACGGTGCCATTCGGAATGCCGGGGAGCTACCTCGATGCCGCTGACCCCGTGTAGCTCAGACAGCTGGTCGTCGGTCAGACCGGACTCCCACACGGCCGCGTATTCGATCGCACCGGCGAACAGTCGCCGGAACACCGCGTCGACGATCCACTGCGGGAAGTCCGGGAGAGGCGGATCGTCCACCCGCCAGCCGCCGATGATGGTCGGACCGGGTAGCACCGGACACAGATCGTGCGCCAGGACGACGGAACGCAGCACAACGCCGTCACAGATGAAGTCGAGCTGACCTCCGTGGCAGCGCAGCGCCAGATCGTGCCACTCGCCCGCCGACACCGGACCGAGTGGGATATCTCGGTAGAAGCGGCGATGCCCGTGACGCTGGCCGACGAACGCCATGGCCAGTCCGTCGTTGTGGATCAGCAGGGCAAGCGCGCTGGTGTGCAGCAGGCCACCGGGCCGATCCACCCGGGCGCGCACCGCCAGGGTCTGCGCGCCGCTGTCAGTGAAGCCGCGGTCGCTCTCGATCCAGCCGCTTCCACTGAGCTCGGCCGGACCGTCCTTGGTGAGCTGGAAGTCTCCCCGGGCCCGCAGAGCGTCCTCCTGCGGCTGACCCGCCCCGAAGTGCCACGCAGCGCTCGGCCGTCCTATTCCTGTCGCTTCAGCCATCGTTACCCTATCTCTGCCCAGCAGCGCATAGCCGTCGAGCGCGCCGGGAGAAGGCTCACCCGTCCGCGACTATGCAGAAGCCTGCGCCGAGCATAGCGCCGCCGCGATGCCCCGCGCCACGGCCACCGCTCGCCGTCACCGGCTGTGTGGCGCCAGGCCGTCCTGGTAGCATCGAGCCACGGTACCAGGATGGCACATGACGTCCGAACACTGCTGAACGAGCTCGTGATCAATGGCTTCGCCCTGCTAGAGGATGTGATCCCCGCGGCAACCATCGATCGGATCGGGGCGGCCTTCACGCCACTCCTCGAGCACGTGAAGGGACGAGAACAAGAGCTCGGCAACGTCGAGACCGGCGACATCCGCGTTGGCCGCCGCCGCCTCCAGCACCCAAACCGATACACGTTGCAGTGGCCGTGGGAGGGAGCCCTTGCGTGCCCCGAGATCGCCGAACACCCGGCACTGCTCGATCTCCTCGAGGCCTACTGGGGAACCGACGACTTTCTCATTACCTGTCTTCACTCCAACAACCCCTATCCCGGCTCGATTCATCAGCGCTGGCACCGGGACATCAGCCTCATGTCCCCTCATGTCGGGATGGAGCGGGTGCCCCACTTCGGCGTCAAGTTCCCGCTGGTCGACACCAACGAGGAGAACGGCAGCTTCGAGGTGTTGCCTTCTACGCAGTACCTGGCCGATCCGGCGCTCGAAGGGCGCTACGACGAGATCGTCGAGAGCGGCAGCTTTCCTCACCGCACGCGGGTGAACATGAAGCGCGGCACGTTGTGGGTGCAGGATCCGCGGGCGCTGCACCGGGGCACGCCCAACCGCTCGTCGGGCCCACGCCCAGAGTTGGTGATCTGCTATTCGCTGCGCTGGGCCTCGGGCGTTACTGGCGACACGGTGCCGCTGATCGGGGCTGAAGAGCTTGAGCAGCTCTCGGAGCGCGGCAAGCGCCTGTTTGGGCGGGCACAGATCCTGCCGCCAGCGGCCTGAGGCCGTGGCAGCGTGGCCCGGATCTCCTGCTGGCAGTTGGGGGTGGGGCCATGAGCCGATGCCGGCGCGGCGCTACCCAGAATCGGCAGCCGCGTCGGCGCCGGCGTCTTGGCGCCCATAGGTGCGTCAGAGGCGCTGCAGTCCGGTCTCGCCGGCCAAGGTCAGCATGGGCCCGGGCACCGGCAGCCTGGCCTCGAGCAGCGGCTGCTCGGCCACGAAGGACTCCGCGTAGCGCGTGCGGAACAGGCGCCCGATGTGGCCAAGCTCCACCGCCATGCGGGAGCGAGCGCGCTCGGCGTCGTGGGTCTGAGTCTCGTAACACGCCTCGGCCTTGACGCGCAGATAGAACAGCTCGTCGTCCAGCTCCACCCCGAAGTCCAGGTCGAAGGGGTCGAACATCACTCCGGCGAAGTAGGTAAGGGCAACGCGGTGGGCGGGGGAACTAGCCGACGCCCGTGGCGCGGCGGCTCGGTCTCGCGCCTCCAGCGCCGCCCGTCCCACCTCGGTGTGATCCGTCCGGTGGACCATGCGGAATCCGCTGTCGCCGAACGGATTCTCGGTGATCAGCACGTCTGGGCGCACCTCGAGGATCAGGTCACGAATCTGTTCGACAGCCTCCGCTTGCTCAGAGATCAGGAATGGCTTGTCTCGAAACCGAGGAGCCGCACGTCGTCGATGCCGAATAGGGCGGCGGCGCGCCGCATGTCGTCCTGCTTCTGCGCCGTGTAGCGCTCCAGGGGCTCGTCCACAATCGCCGGATCGCGCTCCCCAGGGGGTCTTGTCATCTCATCGAGCCAGCGCTCCCGATGCGTCGCCCCGCCGTGGGTGACACAGCAGACGGTGACGAGGTCTCTGGCGCGGCGATGGAGACATAACGTGCCGGCAAACCAGGTCCAGTCGTGGGGGTGTGCCGACACGCTGAGGATGCGGAGCGGCCGCTGCTGTTCAACGTCGGGACGCATGGTGCAAGCCTCCTCGGCTCATCTCGCCGCTGCAGTCTGCACATGCGATCGAATCCAGAGGAAGGCGCTCCGGCTCACCGCTCGAGACGCCGGCTACGGGTTCGGCGGGGACGTGCAGATAAGCACCTCGAGCGACTCGGTGCCGGTGTTCTCGATCCCGTGCTCGCACCAGGGCGGCAAG
Source organism: uncultured Spirochaetaceae bacterium (assembly GCA_913043885.1). Classification (GTDB taxonomy): domain Bacteria; phylum Spirochaetota; class Spirochaetia; order SZUA-6; family Bin103; genus Bin103. Next base: position 3,482 of record CAJWOB010000299.1, read on the forward strand.
TGGATGAAGGTCCCCGCTTTCACCGGTACCTTCTTGCCGGCCAGGGTCATGGTTCCCTCCCCCTTGACGATTACGTAGCACTCCTCGGTGTGATGGCTGCCGGGCTCAAGGACGACGTGCGGCGGCACGTAGAACATCACCAGCCCGAGGTTTTCCGCTGGGGCGTTGGGGTTCGAAGGATGCACCACCCGCACGCCGATTCCCTCGCAACCTGGGTACTTCACTGGGAGCCCGTCCTGCACGGTGACGACGTTGGCGTGCACGGGGGTGTCTGGTTTGGCCAGCGGCGGCTCACCCGCGTAGCCCTTGAACTCGGTTATCTTCGCCATGTTTCCTCCATAATACGGCATTACGACGTACGTCCTTGGGCGTACCCCGTAATGCCGTGATGATACCGACCCAAAGCTCCCACGCAGCTCGGGAGCCGGCAGGCTGAGCGTAGGTCTGGCGATTGCCTACGGCAGCTTCTCTACGGCAACGAGGATGGCCACAGCGCCGGCGATGGCGGCCAGCTCGCGCTT
>CAJWOB010000300.1 GCA_913043885.1 uncultured Spirochaetaceae bacterium
AGTCCAACTAGCCCGCCAGCTCCCCAGGCTCGACCCAGTCGTCGCTGCGCGCCGCCTCCACGACTAGCTCATTGCGCAGCGCATCCGTGAAGCTCGGCTGGCCTGGCTTCCCCGCGATGATGTTGTCGATGAAGAGGCGCGTGGCGACGGGCTGGGTGGTGTAGAGGCGCAGGATCCTGGCCAACACCGGTTCATCGGCGGAGGATGGTGCACCCCATCCCTCCTGGCCGGTGGACAGCGTCTGATGCGGTGGCTCCTCGCCCGATTTCGATCCGCGCAGGGCGCCGGGATCGGTGGCAAAAAGACCGTGTTGGTCCAGCTCGAGCGCCCCATCAGAACCGGCAAACGACACTCGAACGTCCATGTGGCCCAGCCAGGAGACGTCGCTGCTGACTATCGTCCCGTGCGCGCCGTCGGCGTAGCGAACCAGCAGATGTGCGGTGTCGGGAGCGGCCGCGTGCTCTCGCTTCGTGTCGGCATTGCCGAAGGTGCCCAGTGATGCGGCGACGTGGGTTATCCGGCCGAAGTACCACTGTGCCAGGTCAATCGCAACCGTACCGGAGTAACCGAGCACCCCCCCAGCTGAGAGAGCTGTCCGCCTTCCACCCCATGGCGGGGTCCAGCGCCCGGTAGTGGCCGAGGAGCCGTGTTTCGCAGTGGTAGGCGCGACCGACGTAGCCGTCGACCAGCCTACGCTTCAGCTCCTGGTGGAGGGGGTGCCAGCGCAGGTTGTAGGCCACCATCCGCACCACGTCCGGCTGCGCGGACGCGGCGTCGCACAATCGTATGGCCTCATCAACCGACAGGGACAGCGGGCTCTCGGTGAGCGTGTGGAGCTTCGCCTCGATGCTCGCCTCGATAATCTCGCCGTGGAGGTAGTCGGGTGATGCGATCAGCACCGCGTCGAGCTGGGCGTCCGCGAGCATGGCGCGATAGTCGGTGAAGACCTCCAGGATCTCGAAGCGCTCCGCCACCTTCTGCGCGCGTTCGCGATTGCGCCCACAGATCGCCACCACCGCCGCGCCTGGATGAGCCTGCAAGCTCGGAAGATGGTACGCCTGGGCAAAGCTGGTCCCGATTACTCCGACGCGCACGGTTGAGCTCATCTGGAGATACTACCTGCCGCGCTAGTACCCGGCAGGCCCCAGCGTCATTCCCCCGGCTACCGCGATATTCTCGCCGGTGATGTAGTCGGCGTCTGCGGAGGCGAGGAACAGCACCACCCGGGCGACCTCCTCCGGAGTCCCCAGCCGGCGCTGAGGTATCCCCTCCAACCAGCTCTTCACCATGTCGGCCGGCATCTGTCGGACACGCTCGGTGCCGATTACCCCTGGCGAGACGCAGTTGACGTTTATGCCGTGCTCAGCCACCTCCTTGCCGAGGGTCCTGGTGAACGAGATGACGCCGCCCTTGGCCGCGGCATACTCGGCCGCCTTCCGCATCCCCAGTATCCCGGCGGTAGAGGCGAGATTGACCACCTTGCCCCGTCTGCGCTCGATCATGTGGTTGATGACCGCCCGCGTGCAGTTGAGTGTGCCGTAGAGGTTCAGCTCGATCATCTCCTCCCACCGTTCTCTGCTCGAGTCGGCAAACAGACCGTGGGTGGTGCGGATGACGGGCCCCGCCGAGCCGCCGGCGACGTTGGCCAGGATGTCGACGCCCCCGAATCGGGCAATCGCCTCCTGCATGAGCGCGTGCGCGGCATCCCGGTCAGTAACGTCGGTGGGGATCGCCACCGCGGTGTGCCCCTCGGCCTGCAGCGCCGCGGCCGATGCCTGGCAGCTCTCTGCCACCAGGTCGGCGACGACCACGACCGCACCCTCGGCGGCGAGCAGCCGGCAGGTAGCGCCACCTATCCCGCCGCTGCCACCGGTGACTACCGCTACCCGGTCCTTCAGTCGCATCGACGACGCAGCTCCGCCCGTGCCGGTTAGCGAGTCTCGTCCCGCGTTTCGAATTCGGCGGGCATGGTGATCTCGAGCACCTCGAAGTCGTCGGAGTACTCCACGAGCTCGTGCTTGACGTTGGGTGGCTGGTACCACACATCCCCAGCCTCGACGCGGATCTCGCCGATCGTCTCCAGCTCCACCCTCGCCCAGCCGCGGATCAGGTAGTTCATCTGGAACTCCAGATCGTGGGAGTGATACCCGCCGGGTCCGGGACACGACTGGTTAGCGCGAATGACGTGGGCGAGCACCCGCCCCTCGGTTGCCGCCTTGATGCCGACATCGCGGTAAGAGAAGTAAGGGCGCAGCCCGCCGGCCCGCCACTCCGCTTCCTTGGATCGTGCCGCGAACGCCTTGCCTCTGGGTGCCTGGTTCATGGCGGTAGAGTAGCGTGTTCGGTCGCAGCCTGCGTGGCGATACTGGCGACGTGTGCCTCTCACCCGAGTGGGTCGAGCCTCGCAGAGTGCACCGACGAATTCCTAGCGGGCATTCCCGAGGGGCGCACCACCTTTGCGGAGAGTGGTAGCCGCGACGTCGTCCTGATTGCGCCCGACGAGGCCAAGGACGAGCCCTTCGCGCTCGTGGTCACCGAAAACCGTAGCCCGGTGATAGCAGCACGGATCAACTTCTTCTTCGACGGTGAGATCTTCAAGCTCGAGGCTGCTCTCGACCACGCCTGCCGCCCGATTCGCCGCGGGGAGGTGGCGCCACGCCCGGGGGAGCGCACGCTGCAGAACTGGGACACCGTTATCCTGCGCAGCGCCGGCACCGAGTACCCCCCATTAGGTTGGGTCTGCACGGCTCCGGTCGCATCGAGGCGGCGCTCTACTCGCCCGACGCCAGCTAGCTCTACCGATGTAGCTCGGCGGGCCGTTCGCTCGCAATCCGCATAGCCAGATCCGCAGCGCCGTCCCTCTGGTTCATCAGGGCCGCCCACGACATCAGGTCTGCTGTGACTGCGGGTATCGGGGATAGCTGCACAGACGATTAGTGGCTCCCGATAGTGGGAGGCACCGAGGACCGGCCTACGTTCTCAGCAGGAACCCAAAGGAGGCCTGCCGTGAGGAAGAGAACACGTATCGCAGGCATCGTCGTGGCGAGTGTGGTGGTCAGCTTCGGGGCCCAATGTCCCTTCCTAGTACCACCCTCCATCGTCGGTAACTGGAGTCTCTCGGGCACGTTCGAGGTCTACAGCACGTTTCCCTCTGACACGATGATGATCGATTATGAGCAAGTATGGACGTTCGATGAGAACGGGGAATTCTCGATGTCTGGCACGATGGAGGTCGACCAGACAGTTATGACGGCTACCGGCAACGGCATTTACGACCACGACGCGGCGGCGGAAACGCTGCTAGTCACCTACACGACGTTGCTGGTGGACGGTAGCCCACAGTCTCTTCCCGACCTCGGTGTGGCCACCTGCGAGATCGCCGCCGACAGCATGGAGGTCGAACAATCGGCCCAGATTGCGACGTTCCTGGGCGCCGTCGACGGTCTGCTTGTCCGACATCAAAAAAACAGCTTGAAATCGTGCGCCGTGATCTTTGTCACGTCCACGCGCCCCTCGTACTCGTGCCCATCCGCGAACATGGCTGTCGCCTTGTTCTGGCGGAAGTACCCCTCCATCGCGGTCATCCTGCGGGTGTAGCCTGCGCGGGTAGGTAGCCGGGCTGAGGATAGCGCTGTCGGTCGCAGCGATCGCTGCATCATCAGGATGGTCTCCGATGGCGATCGCAGCCGCAGCGGCGGGGATATCGTCGTCGTTTCCGTCGTCGGCCATGGCCACGCCGCGGTCGTACCGCGTGCCAAGCGCGTTGCCGTTGGCAAACGGCGGCACCATGACCGTTTTGCCGTCCTGCCACTTGAACCGAGTGTTGATGCAGAGCTGGTTGATGTCCCGCGCCATTTCGGAGGTAATGAACCACGACGCGTACGCGTCCACGTCCACGGGCCCAGGCAGGGCCGCAGGCAGCGACTGGGTGTTGCCGAACAGCGCGTAGATGTGCGGATGTTGTGTTGGCGTGTTGAATATCCGCTCAACGGCATCGGCT
>CAJWOB010000301.1 GCA_913043885.1 uncultured Spirochaetaceae bacterium
CGTGGTGGAACCACCACGAATACGCCATGAGCCACACCTGCCATCATCGCTACACGCTCTATCCCGACGGCGACCGCGAGGTGCTCCTGCACATCGACCTTCCGCTGAAGCCGCTGCAGGTGCTGCAGCTGCTGACCGTGAACCTGCAGGGCGTGTGGTCGGTGGTCGGCAGCACGGTGAGAATGGCAATTCCGCGCTACCGGATGGACCTGGCTGGGGGCAACGACGCCGGCGAGTGGACGGCGGCGCTGTTCGCAATGGCGCCTGACGTGGAGCGCAAAGCGGTGAGCTTCGCCCGGCTTACGCTGCTGTTCCACGGTGGGCTGCTGGCGGTGTCGGCGCTCACCGGCGCGTGGTGGGTGTCGATCGTGTTCACCGGCTACGTATTCTGCGGTGGCTGGCTGGCGTCGCTGGTGGGGGCGCCGATGCACATCGGGTTGATGGATGGCGTGCCCGACTTCCGCATGAGCATTCGCTCCAATAGGCTCAATCCGTTCGTGTCCTTCCTGTACTGGCGGATGAACTGGCACTGTGAGCACCATATGTTTGCCGGCGTACCCTGCTACAACCTCAAGAAGCTGGCGAAGGAGATCGCACCCGACATGCCGGAGCTGCGCAGCCTACGGGACAGCTGGCGTGAGATGATCGCAGCCGAGAAGCACCGGCGCGTCGATCCCGCCTATCAGTATCAGACGCCGCTGCCGCCGACCGCTCACCCGGCGGTCCTTCGCGAAGAAGCGGCGCCCCGGGCCCCGACGGACGAGGAGCAGCTGCAGGCCTCGATTGGCGAGCTGGCGCCCAATGGGCGATAGCACCGGTGCCGTGCCCGCGGTAACGGGCGCGATGAGCGCCGCCGACCGAGCGCGCTTTCTCGAACAGGGCTACCTGGTGGTGAAGCAGGTCGTCGTACCCGGCGACCTGGAGCGCACGCGCGCCGCCTACGAGGGGCTGGTGGACATCCAGCGCGAGCTATGGGCGGCGGAGGCCGGTCCCGACGACCCGCCAGGCGGGGCCTGGGACACCGAACCGCAGCCACGCCTCAATCTGACCAGGGAGCCGCTCGATAGCCGCATCCCATGGGAGGCGGCCCCCGCCATCGACCTGTGGCTCGGTCGCGCGCACGAGGTCAGCAGCGCCCTGCTGGGCCTGGACGACGCAGCGGTCACCGAGATGATGCTGATGTGCAACCCGCGGCAGGACCACGGGTCGGCAGAGTGGCATCGCGATATGTACCCGCCCATCGCCGCGCCGCTGCAGGGCTACACCGACGACATCCTCGAGAACGGCCCCCGGTACGTGCAGTGGAACATCTCGCTGTACGAGGATGACGTCCTCTGGGTAATACCTGGCAGCCACGTACGGCTGAACACGGAGGAGGAGAACGCCCAGCTGTTGGCCGATCCGCTCCAGCAGCTGCCGGGGGCGGTGCAGACTCATCTGGATCCTGGCGACGGCGTCGTCTACATCCTGCCCATCCTCCACTGGGGCAGTAAGTATTCGGCGCGTCTGCGGCGGTGTGTCCACGGTGGCTACTCGTCACTCACCTCGTACCGACAACCGGCAGCGTTCGAGAATCTGCCCGCGGCGTCGCGCGCGCCGTGGCATCGCTGGGCAGCACGGGCGTCGGAGGCGGTGACCCACACGGAGGCGGCGTTCCGGGCGGCTCTGGCCGCGGACCCCGCCGCATACCGCGCCGCGCTGGCCAAGTTGACGCCAGGGCGGGGGGAGAAGGGCGAGCGACTGACGACGGTCTACCTGGCCAAGTCGGCGCGCTACCTGCTGGCCGCGAAGCGCCCTGAGGCGGTGACCTGGTACGGCGATCGCGAACCCGCCTACGCCGCCGACCAGCATCCGACCACTCTCCATTGGGGAGCGCAGATGCACGAGCGCTTCGGCGCGGAGGAGGCGGTGGCGTTGATGCAGCGGTTTGCGCCGCTCCAGGCGTCGTTGGAGACCGACGAGCCGCACTTCACGCCGGGCTTTCAGGGACCGGCGGCCAACCACCTGTTCGACCGCATGCCAGACCTGACCCTCGAGCAGCTCTACGCCAGCTGGGGCAGCTCAGAGGTGAGCTATGTCAGGAACTGATACAGCGACATCAGCGTGCCGAGCGTCACGATCCCGACGCCGATCAGCCACTGCATGCCGCCGAGCCGTTTGTTGACGTCGTCGAAGCGCCGGTCAACGGCATCTCGCGCGCGATAGTGGAGGCCAACGCTTGGCAGTTCCAGCAGATACTGGCGCGGGGCGTGCACGGCGTCATCCTGTGCAAGGCCCACCACCCCGACGCGGTGCGCGCGTTCGTCGAGTGCTGTCGCTTCCCCATCGCACGGGCAGGCGTCGGCGCGGGTCTGGGCGAAGGCGTACGTGGCATCGCTTCCGAGAATAGCGCCGCCCACATCTGGGGCGTCGACAACGACACCTACACCGCGAAGGCGGACCCCTGGCCACTGAACCCTGACGGCGAGCTGATCCTGGGAATAAAAATCGAGACCAAGGCCTCGATCCCAGTGATCGAGGAGATCGTGTCAGTGCCAGGGATCGCCTTCGCCGAAGTCGGCCCCGGCGACCTCGGCTATGCGCTGGGCATCAGCAAGATGTCGGTGCCCCTGGCGGAGGAGGTGGCCGAAGTGGAGCAGCGGCTGGAGAAGGCCCTGACGTCCGCAAGGGCGATGTATGATCTCGACAAGAAAAAAGCCGTGAGAATGCTGAAAGATGAAGAGAGTGCGGAAAGCATCGTCTTCAACATCGCAAAGCCGCGAAAAGTCGCACAGGTGAAAAACCTGAAAAACAAGATCGGCGCGGTGGTATCTGACGAAGGGCTGGTTGCGACAGGCGAGGGGAAACTGGCCTGGGAGTCGGCGCAAAATGCGTTAATGAAACAGCTGGGCGACAACAGCATCCACGAGGGCCTATTCAGCGGCCGCCGTCTTGAGTCAGCTATTGAAGCGGCGGGAGGCAAAGATGTGCTCGCCGAGTTTTTCGGTGAGGAAGTTACGGATCAATTGATCCGGTTTGCCAAAATGACACGAGAAGTGAACCCGCAAGATCTGGTCAACTGGTCCAGAACTGGCAGGGCTATCGAGTTCCAGAACTATGCGGGGGCGCTGTCACAGGGGGCGCAGGGGATAATTGGCAAAATCGCCCAGTGGGCGGGCACAAAGGCCCTGGGCGAGGCGGTGATGTCCCCTGGTGGCAGGAAATGGATTACCGAGGGATACGCCCAAAGCCCACGAGGGCAAACCATTTTGAATGTGCTGGGCAGAACGGCAGTGCAGGCGCCTCGAGCAGCGATTCGCGGGCGTGTGACTGAGGACTTGAGGGGCGGGGGTAGATAATGCCGCAAGACAGCATCCAGTTGGGGCCTTGGCACGGCGGGGTGCGCTACGACCTACCAGCAGAGGAGGTCGGGGTCAACGAAATATCGGACATGCAGAACACCCGCATAGGCCAGGCGGGAGAAGTCGAGTCTCGCCCCGGCACCGATTCCTACGAAGACGCCGCCAGCATCGGAGGCTCCACGTCGATCACGATGGCCGCAGAGTTCGACGTGGACGCCTCTACGACGCACGTCGTGATGGTCGGCGGCACAGCGATCTACAAATACGCAGACGGCTGGACGACCATCACAGGCTCCGTGACGGCCACTGCGGGCAATGACAACACATGGGAGTGGGTCAACGCCAATGGCACACTGGTGGCGACCAACGGAGTGGACACGAACGCCTGGAAGTGGACGGGCACCGGGAACGCAGCCGATTTAGACGATGACTCGAGATTTACCAAGGGCAAGCACATCGCCTGGTTCGACAACCGGCTGTGGATCGGAAACGTAAACGGGGCCACAGGGCAGCTGTGGTATTCAGACACGGCAGACATAGAGACGTGGGGTGGCACATCCTTTTTCAACTTCGGCGGCATCGTGACCGCTCTGAGGCCCCGCGAAAACGATCTGGCCGTGCACACGACGATAGGG
>CAJWOB010000302.1 GCA_913043885.1 uncultured Spirochaetaceae bacterium
TCAAAGCTCGACTGATCGAATCTCTGAGCCGTGGCTGACTGCCCTGTCTGTTCGGCGAAACGAAACGGCTGGCTCAGCGCCGGCGGACTTGGCACTGCCCGCACAGAAAACGAAAGTAGCACCTTACCGTTCACACACTCGCACGGCGCCGTTTGTCGAGAACAGGCTGCGCAACAAGGAAAGAGCCGAGCGCCTTCGCTTCGCTGCTGTCAACCGCACTTGGACTTGCCGACATGTCCAACGACGCGGCCTTCGCGCAGGAGCTGCTGCAGCAGAGCATCGCGGCCGCCATCCAGCGCATGCTGCCAGAGGACGACAGCACTTCGGGCTACTTGCAGGCGTCGATCTACCCGACGCTGGTGCCGGCGATGGAGGAGCTGCTGCGCGAGGCGATGGACTGGGAATTTCGGATCCGACTGGCGGAGATCCGGCGGCAGGTGCGTATCCGGCAGGTGCTGGGTGACGAGCGCTACACGCGTATTCGCGAGCTGGTCCGCCGGCGGCAGGAGCAGCAGCGGTTGCTACAGCAGCAGAACCGAACCGACCGCCCGCTGCAGCAGCGACAATCTGACCGTCAGGGGCAAGGCTAGAGGGCACGGCGACGCTGGCGTGTCCGACAGCGACCGGCGGCTGGTCGAGCGGTTCGTCGATTGCGGCGATCAGGCGGCGTTTACCGCGCTCGTGGAGCGCCATCGTGACCGGCTGCGGCGGCTGCTGTGGCCGCTGTTCAACGGCAACCGCGACGACGTGGATGACGCCGAGCAGGAGATGCTGGTGGCGCTCTATCGAGATCTGCACCATTTCCGCCACCAATCCCCGTTTGCCACCTTTCTGCACCGATTCGCCCGCAACAAGGCCATCGACCTGTTGCGCAGGAAGGAGCGTGAGCGACGCAACGTTTTAGCGTTCGCCAGCAAGCCGCGGGCCAAGGTGGACCCCCAGGAGGTGGCGCCGGCCGAGCACGACGAGGAGCTCGCTCTCGCCGCCGTAATGGCCCTTCCACGGCTCGACCGCGAGCTTGCGTTGATGCAGGAGAGCGAAGGCGTGAGTATCGGTGACATCTCGGAGGTCAGCGGTCTTCGTCCCGGTACGGTCAAGTCGCGGCTGCATCGCGCTCGCAAGCGGCTGGCCGAGGAGCTCCGCGCCATGGGGATTGAGCTGTGAGTGCTGCCAAGCGACCGTCCTCGCGCGGCGACCTAGGCAACCTGTTGCGGCGTGGGCTGGACTGTCGGCTCGGCCCGCCACCACCCATCGACTACGCCGCCGTGGCTGAGCGGTCGCGAGCGCCGCAGCCGCTCACCGCAGGGGCGGGCGAGCCCGCGCCTCGCGGCCGGAATGCCTGGCCTGCCCTCCGTATCGCTGCTGTGGCCGCCATGGCGGTGGTGGTGGTGGTGGTTACCCTGTTGATCGGCGGCGAGACCGGTCGCGCCCAGGAGATTGCGTTAGCCACTGCCCAGGCAACCGGCGAGCTGGTCGACTCCCTGTTCGGCTCCAGCGCGCTGGACGGCATCGAGTTCGCAGTCGGCGATCTCGGCGCCCCTGCCGACCCGCTCAGCCCTGCGATCCACGTCGACGACCTTTTCTAGCGATCGTCGCTGGCGCTGCAACCGCGGCGCCGCTGCGGACGACTAATCAGCGCTGAGGAGGTCGTACATGACTCACACCACCCTTACGACTGCTATCAGGTTGGCTGTTCGCGCGCTCCCGGTGGCCGCGCTCATTCTCTCCGGCTGTTCGTTTTTCGGACTCGGCCCGATGTCGGCGGGGTCGCTGGCGCAGGTGGCGTCCGCCGCCAACGACTACCACACCCAGGCGCTGCTCGCCTCGATGGGGCGTCTCGAAGTGGAAGACCTGGAGGCCTCCGGAAGCGGTGGCAGTCAGGGCGCCAGCCACGGCTCCAGCCCAGGGTACGGTCCACAGACCGTCACGGTGGACGAATCCACTCACACCCTGCCGGACGGGACCATCGTCACCATCACCCGTCTCCATGACGATCGGGACACGCCGAGCGATCCGACCGACGACCTACTGACGGTCACGCGCTCGTTCGAGCTCTGGGAGGGGGCGACCAAGATCCACCAGATCGAACGGCCGCTGCGGCCAGATCACACCGCAGTGTGGGGCTGGGTGGCCTCTGCAGTACCCGGCATCAGCGAGCTGGCGCAGGCCGGCACCGTTGAGGTGCTCGTCGAGGGCATCAAGATCAAGAGCGGCACCGTCGATATCACCTAGCGGCGCGACGACGCCAGCGACGACGTCTGGGTGTACCAGGTCGATACGGAGCTCATCGGCATCGGCCCAGGCGCAGCGATTACCCGTACGGTCATCACCGTCGAGGCCGGCCTGCAGACCAAGACCGTCTGCCGAATTCGGGTCGAGAATGGCACCGACATCGTCGTCCACTCGTTCACGTTCGAGGAGTTCGACGACAACGGTGAAATCCTCACCAAGATCATCCGCGACGACGGCTGGTACGTGATCGTGCGCGAGAAGCGCGCCCCACGCATTCTCGAGCACTACGATCCCGATGACGTCATGCGCCTACGGAGCGTAACCGAGCGCGATACGGTCACCGGACGACGCACCACGATCCGCGAGCACTACGACGCGGACGGCAATCTGGTTGCGGTACGGGAGCTGCAGATTCGGATCCAGTTCTTGGGCGACCAGATTATCGCGACCAAGACCTTCGACACCGGGCGGACGGTGGATGTCATCCTCACCGAGACCGACAACGGCTACCGAATAACCCGCAGCAGCTTCACCTGCCTGGTGGTCTTCACCGATGAAGGGGTAGAGCTGTACACCGAGGATGGGGCGCTGATCGGGACGGTGATTTTCCTCGCCGACGGCGATTACCGGGTGGTATTCCCGGACGGCGAGAGCGAGCGGGTCGCTCTCTATGGCACTCGCTGCCCCGGCAGCCGCGCCCCGGCAGCCGCTAGTTTGCGGCGCCGCGCTCGGCCAGTTGGCTGAGTGCGGCGCCTCTTTCGGCCTCTTGTAGGATGGCCCCAGCGGCCGTCGGCGTGTCGCCGGCGCGCAGCAGGCGCTCGAGGTGCCACGCATCCAATGCCGGCAGGCGCCCGCCACCGTTGGCTTCTCCCTCCGTGGCGGTGCCAAGGTGGCTGCTCCCGCCCTCGCCCGGATCCTCCAGGAAGGTGACCTTGCCCGCCTCCAGCACCGCGATGGGTACCCCGTCGCGGAACAGGACGCGGTTCTTGCGCACCGCCACCGGAGCAGCGCGGCCGCCGGCTATCCGGTGCTGCTCCAACGTCGGTCGCGCCCGCAGCCCGACCACGGCAGCTGGATCCACGGCGCTTAGCACCCGCAGCATGCCGCTCGGGCCGGCGCGTCGCACCGACCGCATCTTGGCTATGGCCTCGGGGAGCGCGAATTGCTCGCCGCCGACGCTGCTGACGAAGTAGCCACCCCGTACGTTGCCGCGCGCCTCCAGCGATCGCAGCGCGCGGGCCAGCTCTCGCCATGGCGGAGCCAGCGACTCGCGCTCGAGCACCCGGCGGAACACCACTCCATACCGGTGCAGCAGTGTCCAGGCCACCTCCTCCACAGGAGGCGGGTCACCGTCGGTCGCTGCGGCGTCGGGCAATAGGCTCCAGCGGCCCGGCCGGGAGAAGCCGTGCGGCCGCGGCGGCAACGCCGGGGTCCGGGCCGCACCGGGCATGCGGCGCGTGGCGGCACGCCGGGCCGCGCTTCCTCTGGCTCGGGTGGAGCGGCTCCGGGCGCTGGCGGGCCGCACCAGAGCGCGCAGTCCAGCGAAGCTGTCGGAGGTAGCCAGCCCCTGCGCGGCCAGCTCGCCTAGCCCATCGTCGACCTGGGTGGGCAGTAGTCCGGTGGGTCCCTGCAGCTCATCGGCGAACAGGGCGCCGCGGGCGGCGAGGGCGCGTGTACAGCGGACGTTGGCGACG
>CAJWOB010000303.1 GCA_913043885.1 uncultured Spirochaetaceae bacterium
GAACTTAAGGTAATCCCGGTTCCAGGAAAACCGATACTCGGATTGCAGCTGCAGCGCCTCCAGGACTCGATACCGATCTTCAAAAAATACGCGATGGTAATCTCCGGTAAGCAGAGCTTCATCCCAGAACCGGAGATCGCCGCTCATGTAGACAGCCTGCCCCCGCACCAGGAGCTGATCGAAACCGAAATTATACACCCATTGTCCCTGAAGCCGACTATCAAACGATAAATAGTCCATCCCCTTCCCGCCGATGGTCATCTGCAGCTTCAGGTGTCGACGCTGGTCGAGACGTTCTCCGAGTAGGTGCCTTTGAGCAGATGGGGGATGGCGCACGCGAACTCGATTACCTCCAGCCCGCGGCTCACCTCGCCGCGTGCATCGTCGAGGGTCTTGCCATGCTCGCTCACCACTAGCTTCGCAAGGTCGTCGCGATGGCGTTCGACCAGCTCGCGGTAGGCGAACAGGATGCGCTGCCGCCGGGTAACGGGTGTGTCGCGCCAGGCGGGGAATGCCTCGCGCGCCGCGGCCACGGTGCTGTCTACCTCGGCCTCGGTGGCGAAGGCCACCTGACGGGCAACCTGACCGGTGGCCGGATCGAAGACGTCGCCGGAACGCTCCGGCTTCGCGGTGGCGGCGGCACCGCCGACGTGGTGCTGAACCAGATTCACGGCGCAGACTGTGGAGCACGGCTCCGGTGGCGTCAACGGGCCGTATCCGCCGGCCACTTCGCGACGACGGCCACGCTGTGTGGCAGGTTTCGGCCGCATGGCACACCGCCAGCCAACGTCCCGCACCCGTTCACCGACCTGCAGCGCTGGGACACCATCCGCGCGCTGGGGGCGCCCGGGATGCGGACGCCCACCTTCGATCGACTGGCAGCTGAGGGGGGTGGCCTTTACCTCCGCCTATTCGCGCATTAGCCGGCGGCCGGGGCGCCGTCGGACCGATCCGCGTCGGCCCGCTCCACCAACAACACCCAGTCCTGTACCAGCGGTGGCTGCGGTAGCGTGGTGACACCGGTGGCATCGGCTTGCAGCGGCGCGGCCGCCTCGCTGGTGGTGCCGGTCACCGGATCGAAGAAGGTGACGCGATAGGTGACATCCTGCTCGAGGCTGCCCAGGCGCATGTTGCCGAGGCCGAGGCTCCACAGTGCCTGCAGCGGAACGAACACCAGCACCAGCTCTCCCGGGATGCCGGCCGCATAGGCGCTGAGGCGGTTGCCGGGCTCGTGGCGCGGGGTCACCCACTCGGGATGAGGCTCTATCCGCCACCAGGGAAGCGTGCCGAGGAAGCGAGCGGCGGCCCCGACCTGGGCGGCGCCCGGTTGGCGCATCACCTCCTGCCAGCTCCGCGGGCCGTAGGCCATGCCGTGGGGGGACGGGCCGTAGGCGCGCTGCGGGCGGTTCACCTGCCAGATGCCCTCGGCGCCGTAGGTGTGACCAAACGCCCCGGTGAGCATTACCATCCAGAACAGGTAGCGCTGCACCTCCGGGCCGCTGCTGGCACCCTCCCCCTCGTAGTTGCACTCCCCGACGATGCAGGGGAGCTGGGGCTCGGAGCGCCTCGACTGTTCGATCATGTCGACCGTGTCAGCGAGTGTGGGCAAACCCATATGGCCGGTCTGCAGCATCTCGAAGTCCAACAAGGTGGGGTCGTCGAGCTGGGCCCGGCCAACGCGGGTGGGATGGATCGTGAGCGGGCGGGAGAAGGGGTCGGTGGCTCGGACCGAACGCGCGACGTCCGACCATGCCTGACACCGCCCTTCGGGTAGGTAGTTCATCCGTTCGTGGAGCCCGAGCCGCGCGTACCCCTTCCACTCGTCGGTCTCGTAGTACGCCATTAGTGCCTCGCCGGCGATGCACCACACGACCGGATATGCCCCCCACCGGGCCACCAGGTTGCGCCAGTGAGCGAGCATGGTGTCGGTGCCGGCCAGATCGGCGTAAAAGCCCCAGGCGCCGACGATGCAGGGCACCAGACCGGCGTCGACCAGGGCGGCGATGCGGCGGTCGGCGGCGTCGAAGTAGGCGGGGTTGATAGCGTCGAAGCCGGGCTGCCAGGCATACCCCGCCTCGTTGCGCGACCGGGGGTCGAAGGCCGGCATGTCCGGATACAGGCCGGCGACGATGAGCACCGTTGTGAAGCCGCGGCTGGCCCGATCGGCGGCGAGGCGGCGGAAGTCGCGGGGCCAGCGCAACCGGTCTGACAGTCCCATCCACCAGGTGTCTGCCAGCCAGAAGAACGGGGTGCCATCCTCGTGTTCGAGATGGGTGGCAGCGGCGTTCATTCGCAGCGGCCCGTGATCGTAGAGCGGGTTGCCGGCGCGCGCGCCGCGACTTCCGCGGCCAGCACCTTCGCCGACGCGAACCATCCCTTCTGTCCCGTCCAGGCCGGCGACATCGCCCTCGGTGGTCTCCATGTACCAGCGGTGCTCTCCCACCTCGCCTGAGGCGTAGCGGGCGCCAGTGGTTGCCGCCGGGCCAGAAGGCCGGCACACGCAAGCTGCGGCCGGACGGAGTCTCGAACACGACGTCGACCTGGAGCGCGGCTGCATGCTCGGTTGCGGACCGCAGCCGCACCTCCGCGACGCGGTGGGGGGTGCTGGAGATAATCACGTCAGATGGAGCACACCTTAGAGGCAGTCGAGCTGCGCTGCGAGAGTCGGCGCGACCCGATCGGCATCGACACAGAACGGCCGCGCTTCTCCTGGGGGCTCGACGCGGGGGGCGCCGCGCTGCCGGGCAGAGCGCGTGGCAGCTGCAGGTCCACGACCGGGTCGACGATCGGCTGCTCTGGGACTCTGGCCGGGTAGCCGACGCCCGCCAGCACCATATCCGCTACGCCGGCGCAGCGCTGGCCAGCTTCCAGGACTGCGGCTGGAGGGTGCGAGTCTGGTCTGCCCAGGACGCTGCGCCCAGCGAGTGGAGCAAGCTGGCGCGCTTCGTCACCGGCTTCATGGGTGGCGAGTCGTTTTCGTGCGACTGGATCCGCTATCCCGTCGATCGGCTACCGGACGCCTGCCAACTGCGACGCACATTCACCCTCGAACGACCGGTAGCCGCCGCGTTTCTGGCCATCACCGCACGCGACATCTTCGAGCCCCACCTGGATGGGCAACGGATAGGCCAGGACTACTTCCAGCCCGGATGGACCGACTACGTGCAGCGGATCCACTACCGCGTCTATGACTGCACCGCGTTGCTGACGGGCGCTCGCCCCCGCGCGCGCCACCGAATCGGCGCACTGCTCGGCGAGGGCTGGTGGCGCGGGCAGGTGTCCAACGACGCCGGAGGCGGCTACGGGCATCAGTGCATGCTCCGCGCCGAGCTCCATGTCCGCCACGACGACGGCAGTACCACCACCATCGGCACCGAGGACCAATGGGAGTGCAGGAGCAGCGAGTTCCAGCTGGCCAGCCTGCAACACGGCGAGCGCGTCGACGCCAGGCGCGCCGACGCTGATTGGTGTGCGGTGGACAGCGGCAGTGGTGGCTGGACCCGGCCAGTCGTTTCCCGCCATGACCAGCCGGTGAACTACCGCGCCCAGCGCCGCGGCTGGGTCCACGAGCCGGCCACGATGAGCGCTCATCCCGGCCCGCCGATCCGCGTCGTCGACACGCTGGTGGCAGTGAGCGTTCACGAGGCAGAGCCGGGGTCGTGGATCTACGACATCGGCCAGAACATCGCCGGTATCCCGTCGCTGCGGCTGCAGGCCAGCGCCGGCACCGTGGTCCGCCTACGCTACGGCGAGATGGTCAACCCGGACGGCACTCTCTACGTGGAGAACCTGCGCTCCGCCCAGGTTACCGACACTTACATTTGCCGCGGTGATGGCACGGGCAGCAGCAGCGACGGCGGTCCCGGCGGCGGCCTCGCCGACCACGTGCACCGACACCGGCCGGTCGCCCGTCGCGTCCGCC
>CAJWOB010000304.1 GCA_913043885.1 uncultured Spirochaetaceae bacterium
GGCTGGTGAACGGTGGTGCTGCTTCCCGACGAGTACGACGCCGAGTTTACCGAGGTGGACGAGGCCGGTGTGGTGCACGAGTGGCGCGACCGCATTGCCGGCGAGTCCTGGGACGAGGGGCCACTCACCCTCTCGCTGCGCGACGTGGACGCGTCGGGGTGGTGCGATGGATTCAACGTGGTCATCCACGAGGTCGCCCACAAGCTGGACCTGACCAATGGCGCCATGAACGGGAAGCCGCGTCTGCACCCGGACCAGGATGCAGAGGCGTGGCGGCGGACCTTCAGCGACGTATTCGAGTCCCTGCAGCGGAGCGGCGGCAGCGATCTAGTCGACGAGTACGCGCTGCAGGATCCGGCCGAGTTCTTCGCTTCGATGAGCGAGCTGTTCTTCGAGCTCCCCGGTCCGTTGAGTGAGGCCCTCCCCGGAATGTACGCCCAACTGCAGGCGTTCTACCGGCAAGACCCGCGCGCCCGATTGAACTGATACACTCGGCGCCATGAACGTAAGCGTTGGCACCGGCCCCGACTCCTGGGGTGTGTGGTTCCCGCAGGATGACAAGCAGGTAGCTTGGAGCCAATACCTCGATGAGGTGGCCGCCGCTGGATACGAATGGACAGAGCTTGGCCCGTACGGCTACCTGCCCACCGACGTGGCGCAGCTGAAGAACGAGCTGGAGTCGCGGGGACTCAGGACGGCCGGCACCTTCTGCATGCACCACTACGAGGATGAGGCGGAGTGGCCGGCGATCGAGACCGAGCTCTCCCGTATCTGCGAGATGCTGGTCGCCCTCGGCGGCAGGTACGTGGTGCTCATCGAAGACGTATACACCGATTTGCACACCGGGGAGCTGCAGAAGCCGGCGAAGCTGGACGATGACGGGTGGAAGAGGATGACCGCGGCTCTGGTGCGGGCCGGCCAACAGGTGACCGCGGCAGGGTTGACCCCAGTGTTCCATCCCCACGTCGACGCATACGTGGAAACCGAGGCGCAGATCGAGCGGCTGCTGGCCGACACCGACCTGGATCTGTGCCTGGACACCGGTCACCACGAATACAAGGGGGGCGACTCCGTCGCCTTCTATCGCAAGCATCACGAGCGCATCCCCTACCTGCATTTCAAGAGCATTGATGCGGACAAGCGGGCTCAGGTATTGCGCGACGGCATACCACTTGCGACGGCGGTGGGTGAGGGCATGTTCGTCGAGCCGGTCGAGGGCACAGTCGACTTCCTGGCGCTTCGCGATGCGCTACAGGAGACCGACTTCGAGGGGGTGGCGATAGTCGAGCAGGACATGTACCCGGCCGCTCCCGGGGCGCCGCTGCCGATCGCCAAGCGAACGCGCGCCTACCTCAGGGAAATCGGCATCGGCTGACCGAGCCACCCGCGGCGGCCGCCCGGCCGTTCACCGGGCAGGCCGGGCTAGCGGCCCGCCCCGTCCAACATCTGCAGCGCCTCGGCAGCAGCCTGCTCCACGGCCGGGGTCCATCCCGAGAACTCCACCATGGTGATGGCCTCGCCGCCGATCTGCGAGCCACTCTCCCCGAGCGCGCGCAGGGTGGCGCGGATGGTGCGGTAGTCCCGCGGCCCGATGCCTTCCAGCTGCCGCTGGTTCTGATAGCGCAGGTACTCGGTGAGGACGGTAATGGCCGCATCGGTTCCGATGACACGCAGGGCGGTGATCTCCGCCAGCCGCTCGTTGATGTCGTAGTCGATGTAGATGGCGCGCTTGAGGTCGGCGATGGCCAACTCGTCGCCCTCACCGTAGTTGATGATCATCTCCGCGGCACGGTTCCGCAGCCGGCTGAGGGTCACCTCCTCGGTACTGTTACTCGGCTGGTGGATCAGCCCCTGTTCGAGTGCCGCGACCGCCGCCGTCACCTTGCCGGCGTCCGGGGCCGGTGAGTTGTCCTGCGCCTCAAGGGCGGCCAGCTTGACGTCGAAGTCGGCGTTGGACCGGATCATGTCCTCGAACAGCGGCGACGGGTCGCTGACCATCTTGTTCATAGCCAGCTGCGCCTGCTTGGCCACGCCGCTGTCCCGCGAGTACCAGCCAATGCTGGCGAAGAAGGCCTGCTCGAAGCCGACAACCTGGCGCAACCTACCGAGGGCGACCACGGTCTCTCGGGCGAGCCGCTCCTTCAGCTGGCGCTGTTCCCGCGCTCCCTGGCGTCCCGCGGACTCGAAGTTGAGGTTGCGCAGCAGCACCGCCAGATCCGGTGCGACCTCCTGGGCGCCCATGCGTCCCAGGGCGGCGACGGCGGCGGCGCGCACGACGTCGTCCTCCGTGAACTCCACTACCTGCATGACTACAGGTGCCGCCTCGACGGCGCGCAGCTCGCCCAGCTCGGTAATCACCAGCGTGAGCATACGGTTGTAGGGCTGTCGCTTGGTCAGAGCGGTGTGGCTGCGCTCGTCCGCTACCAGCCACGAGAGCGCCTCCACGAACAACGGCGCCAGCAGTGGCTCATCCTGCTCGACCATCGCCAGCGCCACCTCGTGGCGGCGCTCCAAGGTCTCCGCGCTGCGGTAGATGCGGGTCCACATCGCCACCACCTCATTAGATGCGACGGCGGAGGAAGCCGCCGCTGCGGCGATCAGCATCGCCGCAAGCGCCGTCGGCCAACCGCGGGTCATAGGCCCCATCACTGCGACACCAGCTCCGCGGCCGATGCATGCTCGATCACGATGTAGCTCTTGAGCACGTCGTTGGCACCATGTCTGCCAATCCTCACCAGGATACCGTCCGGAGCGTACTCGCAATGCTCGGTTCCCACCAGTACCCCTGCGCTGAAGAATGCCACGCTCCGTAACATGTCACCGTCGTAGGAGCGGTCATCACGGGTGAGCTCCTTGCCGGCGGCATCGCGGACCAGCTCGGTCTGCAGACGACCCTGCCGTCGCGGGTGTAGGTTACCGTCTCTTGCAGCGCTCCGGCACCGTCGAGGTTCTACACCTCCACCAGCTGGCCACCTTCGTAGCGGTAGACACTACGACCCAGTAGCTGCCGGCCGCCGCCAAGCAGCTGCCATTCGGTACGCCGCCCCTGATTGTCATAGGAGTAGCGCGACTCGGAGCGTACCCGCCACGCCGCGTCGAGAGTGGTATCTACCAGCACGCGGCCGTCGGCGTCGTGCTGGAACAGATGCTCGGTCTGCAGCTTGCCCTCGGCGTCGAAATGCCCGCTGCGCAGGTCCGTTTCCCCATCACGGTCGTAGCGGACACTGCTGACGGGCTCGCCGGCGTGGTCGTGGGTGAGCTCCTCGCTCAAGAGCGTCTTGCGTCACCCGGACCCTCGATGTAGCGGAGCTCCACCACCACGTCGACCCTGTCGTCGGGGAAGAAGGTGGTAGGCCGGATCGGGTAGCGGGGTTCGGCAACTACGGCCGGCTCAGCTGCTGGTGGCGGTGCCGACTGTGTCCCGGCGGACGGGCTCTCGTCGGCTGCGGTCTCGCCGGCTTCCGCGGCCGCCATGGACGCCGCTCCCGCCGGGCTCTGGCAGCTTAACAGCACTACCAGATCGGCCAGACACAGCGCACACACCGCCGAGGCACGGAACGATCGATCTTTCATCACGTGGGCGGGAGTCCAGTCGACGGGACAGCCGGCGAGAAGCGCGGTGCGGCGGGTCAGCCGCGAAGGGGCATATCGTCGCCACGACCGCGACGATCGATGATCTCCGGGAACTCGTAGAACACCAGTCCGTCGTCGCGCACCTCGATGGTGACCCGCGAGTTGTCGACCAGGTCGCCCAGCACGCGCTCCGCCTCTGCGCTGGTCAGGGTGGCGTCCACGACCAGGTCGGAGACGGTGAGCCGGCCGCCGAGCCGATAGGCAAGGCGAAAGATGCGGTTCTCCAGGCGCGCCGATGCTGCGTCCTCCGACGCTCCCCAGCTGCCGGGGGTGGCGGCCTCCAGGAGTC
>CAJWOB010000305.1 GCA_913043885.1 uncultured Spirochaetaceae bacterium
CGTTGCCAGTCCGCTCAGCGTGCCCGGCGCGCTCTGCACGCGGACGGCGCTGCCACCAGGAGTGGGCGCCGGCTGCGGCTCGCTGTCGCCGAATACGCCGCTGGCGCCAGCAGTGGCGGCAATTGCCATAGCCACGATCGTTAGTACAGGTGTGATTCTTCTCATGTCATTCCCCCGCGGCGGCAGCGCTGCTCGGTCGCTGTGCGTCCCACAAGCCGCCGCTGTACTAATAGGTAGAAGTCCGCTGTTACCTGCACCTTAAGCCAAAGTTAATAGACGGCAACATTGGGGGCACCACTCGGCAGCGGCGCGCGTAGCAGCTGCTCCACCGTCCGGACGTCGAAGTAGCGCATCTGCTGGCCCGGCCCAGCCACGCCGGTCTCCAGCGACGGCCCCTCCAGAGTTACCGGTGTACCGGCCATCCGCTCCTTCACCGAGGCGAGCAGCCGCAGCGCATACTCCACTACCCGGCCCCGCAGCTCCGGGATGGATTCCGACCGCCACTCTCCCGAAACCGGGTGGCGGTAGGCAAACGCATTGTCGAAGCGTGGATAGCGCCGACCCGCGGGAAAGCGATAGCCCATGGCAACCACGGGTTGCAGCCGAAACAGCGGCAGTCGGTCGAGCAGCTGCAGAAACGCGCGGAACCATGCCGGAAAGTAGAGCCGCTGCAGCAGGCTGTGCCAGCGCCAGACGACCAGCACGTGTCGCGCGGTGGCCGCGAATGACGCGTCGTCGTGGGGTTCTCGCGACAGCAGCCCAACCCGCGCCCAGCTCCGTGCCGCGCTGTCCGCCGCCGGCGACCGTTGGGCGAGGGTGTATTGGCTGTACAGCTGCCGGGCGGCGACCAGCAGGCCGGACGGGGCGGCACCGGCAGCTGTGCGTCTCGCAGCAGCTGCGCGTCCCGCGGCAGCCGCCACCCGGTACATGCGGCCGCCGTGCGGCACCGGGCGCTGCAGGATGTGGTACTCGTCGATCGCCGTCTCCAACCGCACGTGGCGAATGGCGGCACCATCGCGAATGCGCGGGTCGTCGGCCTTCCACGAGCCACTATAATAGTAGACAAATGGATGGAACACCACGTCGGTGGCAACGTGGGTGCACACCCCTGCAACGAACGCCCAGCCGTCGGCGCTGGCGACCTCGGGGACCCAGCCGAGCGTGTTGCTGCCGTCAGCCCCGTGAATTGCCGATGCGACGCGCTGCAGCACCTCGTGCTGCTGACCCAGCAGTGCATAGAACGGTGAGTCCGGCGCCACCGCCCCCAGTAGGTAGGCGTCGCGATGCGCACGAATGGCGTCGGCCAGGGGCCCGGCCGGGAGGCGGTCGGCCACCTCCTCGGCGACTAGCCAGTGGGTGAGCTCTCGCGGCATGCTTCGATGAGCTGCGGCAGCTCCGCCACGCTCCGCACCTCGTGATGCGGCGGGAGCTCGAGGTCGGCGGGCAGCTCACGGTCCCTGGCGTTCACCCACACACTGGCGAAGCCGTAGCGGCGGCCGCCGACGACCTCCCACTGCAGGTCATCCCCCACTATCCAGACATCCCTGACGGTGCATCCGAGGCGCTCGAGTGCCAGGTCGAAGACCCGCGGATCGGGCTTGCCGAAGCCGAGCTCGCCCTCCACCAGCACCGTGTCCACCTCTTGGTCGAGTCTGAACTTGGCGATCTTCTCCCGCTGCGCCCCCGCCTCGCCGTTGGTCACCAGCGCGAGGCGCACTCCTTCCCCTCGCAGCTGCCTGAGGGTCTCTATCGCCCCAGGAAAGGGCGACAGGTGCTCCAAACGCCATGCCAGGAAGCGAAGTCCGAGGTCCGTCGGCACCAGCACCGGATCGACGCCGAGCGACTCACAGGCCCGTTCGGCGATGGTGAGCCGGGCGCCCGCCTGGTCATGGCGGCCGCCACTGGCGCGCGCGCCGTCGCTCCAGAACCACGCATTGGCGGCGGCGAGCTCGGCCCGTACCTGCGCAGGCTCGCGGGCAACAACGCTGCCGAGCAGACCCGCCACCTTCCCCCACGCCAGCTCGCTGGCGGAGTGGGAATCGAGCAAGGTATCATCCATGTCGACCAGAAGCGCGGTCGGCGGCGTCAACTCCATGGGTAGGCGCACGATGATAGCTCAAAAGGCAGGCAGTCGTTATCATGCGGTCGTTATCATGCGAAGGTAGCGGTGAGGTTTCTTCGGACCCTTGAAGAGCACCCGATTGGTTCGGTGCGGCTGGAGCCCGCACTCACGGTTGCGGCGGCCACCCCGATCGGGGATGTGCTCACTACGATGCGTTCGGCGCGTATCGCGCACGTGCTGGTGGTGGTGGTGGTGGCTCTGGTCGGCATCTTTACCGAACGCGATCTGCTGATGCACGCGATTTCCCCCGACGGCGTCCCCGCCGCACCGGTGTCGGAGTTCATGTCGCGGCAGCCGGTGACACTCGAGGCCAGCCAGGCGCTCAGCGAGGTGCTCGAACCGATGGTGGAAGGGCGCTTCCGGCACCTACCGATTCACGACCCCCGTCGCGGCTACATCGGGGTGCTCACCACCCACAACCTGTTCCAGTTCATCGCCGAGCTCATCCCTGGCACCCTCCTCAATCTGCCACCCCGACCGAACCAGACCCTACTGGCACCGGAGGGCGCATGACGGCTAACGGCGACAACGGCAGCGACGCCGGGGTGGAGCGCACGCTTACCGAACGAGTAACCGTGCGCTTCGCCGGTGACTCCGGCGACGGCCTGCAGGTGGTGGGCACCGAGCTCACGAATACGTCCGCGCTGGTCGGTAACGATGTCGCCACCCTCCCCGACTACCCGGCCGAGATTCGGGCTCCTGTCGGCACCCTTCCCGGGGTCAGCGCGTTTCAGATCAGCTTCTCCAGCCAGGACATTCACACTCCCGGCGACGCACCCGACGTGCTGGTAGCGCTGAATCCGGCCGCGTTGCAGGTCCACATCGGTGATCTGCTGCCAGGCGGAACCCTGCTGGTCAACAGCGACGCCTTTACGCCGGCCAATCTGGAGAAGGCGGGCTTCGCGACCAATCCGCTGGAGGGTGGCTCTCTTTCCGCTTACCGCCTGGTGAGCATCGCCATCACCACCCAGAACGAGCGGGCGGTCCAGGACTCGGGGATGACCGGCAAGGACGCGGCGCGGTCCAAGAACTTCTACGCGCTGGGCATCGTCTACTGGCTCTACGACCGGCCGCTCAAGCCGACCCTGGACTTCATCTCCACCCGGTACGGATCGCGCCCCAAGGTGGTGGAGGCCAACCACGCCGCGCTGCAGGCCGGCTTCAACTTCGCCAACACCGTCGAGCTGTTCACCAGCGCCTACACCGTGCCGCCGGCCAAGACGCCGCCCGGCACCTACCGCAATATCACCGGCACCGAAGCCACCGCGCTCGGCTTCGTTACCGCCAGCCACCTCGCCGACAGGCAGCTGTTCTACGCCAGCTATCCCATTACCCCGGCCAGCAACATCCTGCACGAGCTGGCGAAGCTGCGGCATCACGGGGTGATGACCTTTCAGGCCGAGGACGAGATTGCGGCCATCGGCGCCGCCATCGGCGCCGCGTTCGGCGGTGCACTCGGACTCACCGGCACCAGCGGGCCCGGGCTGGCCCTCAAGAGCGAGGCCCTCGGGTTGGCGGTTACCGTGGAGCTGCCGCTGGTGGTCGCGGATGTGCAGCGCGCCGGCCCCTCCACCGGCATGCCGACCAAGACCGAGCAAGCCGACCTGCTGCAGGCGATGTTCGGCCGCAACGGCGAGTCGCCGGTGGCCATCGTAGCGCCTGCCACGCCCGGGGATTGCTTCCACATGGCAATCGAAGCGTTTCGCATCGCCGTCACCTACATGACCCCGGTCATCTTCCTCTCCGACGGCTATTTGGCCAATGGCTC